>JBBQFG010000132.1:0-14079 GCA_038321765.1 Elainellales cyanobacterium | reverse complement strand
CAGCGCTTGAGTGCCGCGATCGTCAAAATATCGCTCTGGCGTTGCCGACAATCCCAGCCGCAACCCAATGCCACGCGGCAAGCTGGCTTCTAACCTTTGTGCCCCCAGATTATGTGCCTCATCTCCCACAATCAGCGTCTTTTTGGGGAAGAACGGCAGTTGCGACTGTAAGCCTTGACCCATTAGCGTGGCGTTCGTTGTGATGACGGTCAGAAACGGTTGATGTCCCGATCGCACATTATAAAGCTGGGTCGAAAGGAGTCCCTGCCAAGACCGGACGTTCTCAAATGCCAGTATCGGAGCCAACCCAAATTTCTGGCACTCCCTTGCCCACTGCTTCACCAAATGTCGGTAGGGGCAAACCACCAGCAACGCCTGAAGCTGAATTTTTTGGTAAAGTTCTGCCGCGATCGCTAGTGCCGTGATTGTCTTGCCACTGCCAGTCGCCATTTTCAAAGTGCCGCGCCCCTGATTGGCAAACCAGTTAGCAATCGCCTGCTCTTGGTAAGAACGTAGGGGCAACCAGGCTGGAGTGATCGGGTAAAAAGATGGTGTCTCAAAAGGCTGGGAGGACTGAACAGAATAATTGCCCTGCGGTTCCTGACTTTTGGTTGCTAACTTCTCCGCTACTGAAAATTGAGTCGGACGTAGCCGCAGCAGCGATTGACGAGCAGCTTCAGGAAAATCCAAAATCTCCAGAGTCGGAGTCTGATTTTGCCAAAGCCGCTGAAAATCCTCAACCTTCTCAGCAATGCGCTCGTCATCCCCCGATCGCCACGAACGAAACACATCCATACACTCAAAATTGTCGATCAAGCCGCTGGCGCTCTCATTCGCCGATCCCGTAAAGACGACAACATTGCCATCTGGGTCGCCAAAAATTCCCAACTTCTCATGGTAAATTCCGCGTTGATCAGGGTCGTGATGTACCGCTAATTTGATTTCCAGTAGACCCTTACTCAATAGCCATGCTAGATAGCCCAACCGATCTCTGGCGAGTTGATCTAGCTGCTCTAATTCTTGTAGCAGTACAGTTGTGATGACTTCTTCCCGCTGTTTCAGTCCTTTGGCGATCGCGTCTGCATCCTCTGAAGACAAATGAGGCGAAGCAATTAGCCGCATTCTGCCACCGACTCGAATCAGGGCTGTGATGCCCTTGGCTGCTGCCACAAGTGAAGTGCTGGAAAAGAAGCCGACTGCGCGATCGTAGGTGAGCGATCGCTCTAAGCATGGAATGTAAAAGTCTTCCAGCAGATTGTGGCGGTCGCTGCGGTACTGATTGCGTAAATCGAGATCCTTCAGACTCAAGAGAATTATCCCTAACCGTTCTGCCTCTAGTCTGCCCTACTCCACAACAATCGGATACGACGGCTGAAACCACCCCGCTCAAGCTGTCTCCGTTTCTGTTCTGCCAACACTGCCTCACGGTCAATGCCGTAAGCCACCATCAAAGAGTCCATGACTTCACACAGGTCAGCTAACTCTGCAACCAACTCTGTAGAAGTTGCTGCCGATGATTCTTGAGCTTCTTCCACCAGTTTTGCCCGTAGTGCCTGGTGGAATTCTTCCTCCTCCATCGTCTCGATCGCGCACTCTTGCCCTGCTGCCTGAATGATGTCGGGGATGCGATCGCGTACCAGCTTGTTATAAACCTTCCTCATTTGCCTGGATTAAGTAGGTGGGCTTAATTAAATATAAGATTCTAAAACCCTGCGCCGCCCGCTGTGCGGGCGGCGCAGGGTTTTGAAATTTGGTTTTTATTTAGGTTGAACTACTTAATTCAATAGATACGATTCAGGGCATCAACATGGGTTGTCTTATTCAGGCTGCTCGTCCTTGCTACACAGAATCTAAAGCCTAAACAGCCCTAACCACCCCTAAAAATCCCCAACGCAAAAACAACATCACTCAGTAGAGGATGCCTGAAACCTCGATATAGCAAGGAAAACGCTTATTAATCAAGAAGCTGGTGACAAGACTCGAACTTGCGACCGGCTGATTACAAATCAGCTGCTCTACCAACTGAGCTACACCAGCATAAGGAAATATTAGCATCTGGGGGTAGCAAGAGGAAGAGTTTTTTTAGATCTCAGTTAGAGATCAATCCCGTCGCGGCGGTCTTTTAGCTCGTTGCCCAGATAGGTAGTAGCAAAGATGGCAGCTTGGGTGCGATCGCGAAATCCTAGCCGACTCAGTAGATTTGTGACGTGATTTTTTACGGTGCCTTCGGAAATGTAGAGGGTTTTAGCAATTTCGCGGTTGTTGGCACCTTGGGCAATCAGAGTCAGCACTTCACGTTCGCGGGGGGTGAGGTGTTCTAATTCTGTGGGGGAACTGGGCGTGTCGGGTGGAGCCGAGAGGCGAGACATGAGTTTTGGCATGATGCCGGGGCTAATTTGGGTGTAGCCTTTGTGGGCAGCCCGGATAGCGATCGCCAAGTCTTCGGAGGGAGTATCTTTTAGTAAATACCCAATTGCTCCCTGTTGTAGCGCCGCCGTGACATACTCTTCGTCATCAAAGGTGGTGAGAATAAGCACCTTTGCGGTGGGCGATCGCTGGATAATGGCGCGGGTGGCAGCTACGCCATCCATCACAGGCATCCGTATATCCATCAGCACAACATCAGGATGGAGGCGATCGCTCTGTTGCACAGCGATCTGACCGTTTTCTGCTTCTCCTATAATCTGTAAATCTAACTCTAGTTCTAATAAAGTTTTTAAGCCCTGGCGAATTAGATTTTGATCATCTACTATCAGTACTCGAATCACGCTGATGCCTCTTTCTGTAAGTTAGTAGTAATGCTTTGTCATATTTGTTAGGACGCAGAGCGCACCAACAAATATGACCTCTAGAATTAGAATGCAGAACTACCTGTGAATTTTAATGATGTCGCTTTGATGTTGCCTTAACGAACACGTCATTGTATTCAGCGTGAATGTAGCTAAGTAGTTCAACTTATAGCGGTAGCCATGATCAATAGGACGTCTCCCTGTCATTCCCGCGCAGGCGGGAATCCATCTGCTCGATAGGTGCCAGCGTCATTCCCGCCTGCGCGGGAATGACGCTGGCATGTCCTAAGCTTTATGACTATAGCTATAAATAAAAACAAGATTCTAAAAGTCTGCGCCGCTCGCTGCGCGGGCGGCGCAGACTTTTAGGGTTTTATACTTAGTTATGCCCGCCTACTTACACAGATTTAATACGTGATTTTTGGCTAAATTTGCAATGCTAAACCTGCTGAATTTACAAAGGGATGCGAACTGTTATCCAACAGCCTTGTGTGGGTGCGCTGGCTACTTCAAACGTGCCGCCTAATGCCAGCGTGCGATCGCGCATACTCTGAAGCCCAAACCCTGTCTGGTTTTGAGTAACATCAAAACCGTTGCCGTTGTCTTGAATTGAGAGGCGCAAATCGGTCAGCGTTGAGCGTAGGTGGATTTCGATCTGTGTAGCTTGGGCATGTTTGCAGATGTTAGTGAGAGCTTCTTGCACAATGCGATAGAGGCTAGTGTTAATTTCGGGAGACAGGGGTGTAGCGAGGTTGATGTGTACCGTTGGCTGAATTTCTGTAGTGCGCTGAACAGTGTGGACAAGGGCAGCGATCGCTTCTTCCAAAGACCGTTGCTGCCACGGGTCAGACCGCATGGCAGCAACCGACTGGCGTACATCTTGGAGCGCTGTCGAGCCTAAGCGTTTCGCTTCTTGCAAAAACCGCTGCGATCGCGGTGGATCTGACTGCGCTAGTTTTACCGCCGTCTCTAGCTGAATGTTGAGTGCAGTCAAAGAATGCCCCAACGAGTCGTGAATGTCGCGGGCAATTCGGTTACGTTCTTGTGATGCAGCTAGGGTTTCAATTCTGAGCGCGTAGTTACGCAACTGAGTGTTGGCGATCGCCAGTTTTTCACGGCTCTCGCGTTCGGTCAGCAGCGCATTCATCAACAGCAGCACAAACACCAGCACTAAACCCAGCAGCAAGACTGAATTGGTTGCAAATCCAAACAAAACCGGTCTGAACCTCTGACGCACAACAAGAGGGACAGGAAATCCCAGGTCTTGAACACGACGTACCAGCATCAATAAAAACAACGTAAATGATACGCCTGTAACCACCAATCGCCCCGGCAAACGGAACATCAAACAACTGCGAATGACAAGCACAACGTACAGAAATGGGAACAGACGCAGCCCGCCCAAGTTTGGGGTTTTTGTCATCGTTCCCAACAAAATCAAGCCAATCTCTGCCATCGTAAATGCAACTCGATGACTCAATTTCCCGGTGGGTAGTCGCAAGCCCATGAATCCAAATCCAACTAGGCTCAGCACCGAAAGCAACACAGGGTTGGGTAATGGTGGAACAAGCGGAAACAGCAGTAGATCGCCGTGATGAGGCGGCTTAGGCAGGCGCGGAACTGTAGGGGGTAAGATTTCGCTGATCAAGGCGATCGCTAACAATCCCCACTCTAAGTAGAGCAAAAACCGAAAGGGATGATTCTTAGGCTGTATGGACATGGACGGAGAGGAAATGGGGATTACGCTCGGTTTTAAAGCTGAAGGTGGCCGCACGCCACGCAGAAAACCTTTAGCTCTAAAACGTTATCTGTCTAATGTATGCCCAATCCAGGGCAGTCCAATCCATGACAAACGTCACGGTTAGAGGGTGACCTTAGCCTCATACGACTGCCCTAGGGTAAAGCTTACGATTAAGACATCTTAAAAGATTACTTGGAGACGATATGAGATTGAATCGCAAATCCCTACTGATCGCAGGACTTGCCGCTGCGATCGCCATCGCCCCATTGGTAGTTAATGCTCAATCTGGGTCAGTGGGAGTTCCTGCTGGCGATCGCATGGGTGGTCACATGGGCGGATCTATGGGCGGATCTATGGGCGGATCTATGGGCGATCGGCGAGGAGGCCCCTTTGAACGGCTAACCCTCACCGATGAACAACGCACACAGCTCGAAACTATTCGAGAAGATACCCGCAACCAAGTAGAAGCAGTTCTAACGGATGAACAGCGTCAGCAAGCCAGCGCTGCCCGCGAACAATTTGAAAGTAGACGTGCAGAATTTGCTAGCTTGACACCAGAACAGCGCCAAGCGAGGCGGGAGGAAATGCGGGAACAGCGGGGCGGTCCCGGTGGTCCCGGTGGTCCCGGTGGTCCCGGTGGTCCTTTTGCCGAGCTAAACCTGACAGACACACAGCGCGAACAGATCCGCGACATTATGGAAAATGCTCGCGCCGAAAGTGAAAACGTGTTGACTGATGAACAACGTCAACAACTGCAAGAGTGGCGGGATTCTCGTCCTGAACGATCCGGTAGGTTGCCTGCTGCCGATGTCAACAGATAGAAAACCAGATAATTTTTGGTGTTGCTGATTTCATGTATGTTTTTTTGAAAGGGGCGCGGCGTGCCCCTTTCAAAAAATTCATACCCAGATTAAGCAATGCCGCATTTTTGCCGTTCTGGTGCGGTATCGTCTAAGCTAGCAGAGATACTTTCGCCATTGTGTTGGATCGTCCTGTGTCTAAGCGTTTTTCTCTGCTGGTTTTGCCCATCGCTCTTAGTATCTTTGGTGTAGCTCAGCCTACGTTTGCCCAAGTTTTGGTGCCCCATGTGCCCCAGCTCGATCCGGCTCGGCTTGAAGAACAAGGGCTAAGTCTGGCACAAGAATCGGCACAGTTGGCGCAATTTCAACAGTATGAGCTGGCGCTAGTGCGGGCACAGTTAGCGACTCAACTGGTACCAGAAAATCCTCAAGTGTGGGCGTTACTAGGGAGCCTATATCTGCAAGTTGGGCAAGATCAAGCCGCGATCGCCCCGCTACAAAAGGCACAATCGCTAGACCGAGAAGAACCCGCGATTTTGTTTGCGTTGGGAACAGCGTACTTTCGTCTCAAACAGTACGACCTGTCAATCGACGCGCTGCGGACTGGGCTGCGGCTAAAGCCCGATGAACCCGGTGCCCTGTTTGATTTGGGCAATGCCTATTACATGCAAAAACGCTACGGGGACGCGATCGCCAGCTACCAAAAAGCGGTCGAGATCAGTGACGAATTTTGGCCTGCAATCAACAATATTGGGCTGGTGCTGTATGAGCAAGGTGACGTAGACGGTGCCGTAGAGCAATGGCGCGCGGCGATCGCCATTGATGGCACCCAGACTGAACCACAGCTTGCGCTGGCGGTTGCGCTTCACGCCCAAGGAGACCAAGAAGAAGCCCTAACTACAGGTGAAGCGGCGCTGCGATTAGATAACCGCTATGGCGACCTAGACTTTTTGGTTGAAAATCTGTGGGGCGATCGCCTCCTCGCCCAAACGCGGACGTTCCTACAATTGCCCAGAATTCGTGAAACGCTCTCCCAACTGCGCCAGCCGCAGCCACAACCGGAGCAGTAAGTAGTTCAACCTACATAAAAACCAAATCCTAAAACCCTGCGCCGCCCGCTGTGCGGGCGGCGCAGGGTTTTAGGATCTTATATTTAATTAAGCCTATCTACTTGCAGCCGTCGCCACAAACGTTAGGACGCAGGTTAGCACGTCACCCAACAAGGGGCTTAAGCCCCTTGTCCTAAGATGACTGGCTGAAGCTATAACGGTAGCTGCTCGTTTTTGCAAAAAGGGGCGTTGCGCCTTTTCACAAAAAACCGTCGGATGCTGACTCTAACGTTGGGCGCACAGCAGCGGTAGGAAACAGGGTGCTGAGATCGCTGTCTCGATTGTTGAGCGTTTCATAAAAGAAGAAAGACACGCCTGCTAAGGCTCGTCTGCGGACAGCGGCGACTTGTTGGCGAATTTGTTCTGTTGTCACGGGCAAATCTTTTAGCCCCGACAAAACACCAATGGCAACGGGGATATGATCGCGCACCATCTCAATTTCAGCACGGCTTAACTCTGCTTCAAAGCTGCTCAAATCCCGCCGATAAATTTGTACGATCAGCTCTTCAATGTAGCCCTGGCGTTCCCATGTAACCCAGTCTTGTAGAAAGGCACGATAGGAGTAGTCTCTAGAGTTAGGCGACAGAGAAATCAAACAACTGGGCTTGCGGGTTTTAACTGTTTGGAAGACTTGCACCATCATGCGACTAATGCGATCGGCGCGCCAGCGAGTCCATTCGGCATTGGTTGAATCGTCAGGCGGACGCTTGCCCTGGTGCTCTTGCTGATACAGGCGCACCGTGTAAGGGTCGTAGCCAAGTTCGGCAGGCAAGCCAAAGTGATCATCCAGTTGTAGCCCGTCGATGTCATAATTGCTGACCAATTCGGCAACCAAATCTAGGATGAACTGCTGCACCTCAGGATGGAAGGGATTGAGCCACACGCGTGGATAAATCCCTTCCATCACAACCTGGGTGCCATCGCGGCGATTGGTGAGCCAGTCAGGATGACGGCGTGCCAGTTCTGAATCAGCCGGAGCCATAAAGCCAAACTCAAACCAGGGAATCACCGCGAGTCCTAGCCGATGTCCCTGTTTAATGGCTTGCGCTAGCATGTCGCGCTGCCGCAAGCCGGGATGAGGGTCTACCCGCTGCCCGATCGCCTGTTCTGCGGTAGCACTAGGGTATAGGGTATAGCCCCAGTTCCACACAGTGGGATAAACGGTGTTGAAGTTTAGCCGAGCCAGCCGCCGCAGGGCGTTGTTCAAATTCTGTCGAGAAAACAGGACATCGCTATCGATATTGGTGAGCCACACTCCCCGCAGTTCCGTCGGAGGGGCGGATTGGGCGATCGCCACCAAAGGACGATGCATGACCAGCACCAGCGATAACCCGACCAGGAAGAGAGCGATCGCCCTCTTCCAACGTGATACCCAGCGGGTACATTTAGGCTGTGAATAGCCCGGTTGAAGGGGATAAGACAAGGGTTGAGCACTCCGTAACTGGATACAACCAACCAGAAACGTTACAACATGGTTTAGTTTCACTTCAATTTCACACCGTTCCCATAACGCAGCACAACTCACCCAAATCGCTCAGAGGTAGTTCTAAACGTGTCATGTTTTTTTGAAGCATGGACTTTGCTCACACTTCAAAAAATCCAACTGTTAAAACAACCTCTAACGTCTTCCTACGCTATGTCGCACAGGTCAGGACGATTGGCATTGTGACGAGAATCGTGCAAAAGGAGTTGCAAAACGCTTAAAAAGACCTGGCAAAACAGTACTTATGTACTAAGATTAGCGTACTCAGGGTTTCACCCGTCTATTTTAGGAGCGCCACAATTTGATCAACAAACTGCTGATGATCCACAACGGGTTTCGAGATGTAGTCATCTGCACCGCTCTGCTGCAAGAAACTCTCGCGATCGCCCTCCATCGCGTGAGCCGTGACTAAAATGACGGGCAAATCTGCCGTCTGTGGATCGGCCTTGAGTAATTGCGTGATTTTGATACCATCTACTGGCTTTCCCTGATACACACTGTGAGAAAGGGAAACATCCATCAAAATAATATCGACCGACCTAGACTGAGCAATTTGCATCACTTCGTCCACGTTTTCCGTATGCTTAACCGCTAAGCCCCCGCGCTTTGTCAAAATCTTTGAAAAGACCCGAGCGTTAATCAGGTCATCTTCTACAATCAGAACCGTTTTCATGCTATTTTCCTCGTCCCTACTTCCACCGTGAACTATTCCAGAGAGGCACAGTAAATTTCAATGTAATTTCAAATGTAATTTCGGTAGCCCTAACTTGGTAAGAATTTTTTGATGGGCGGACGAAGCCCGCCCATCAAAAAACCCTTACATCACTACCACTACCGTAATTTCAATATAAGTAAATGGGTGAATTACCCCCCGCGAGCTATCTATTCAACCTTTCGTGTAAAATTTATCTCCACCCCTGAGTGTCCCATGTCTACACCCCTCCGCTCAGGTAGCGAGGTTCGGTGCTGCTGATTGTAGTAACTATGAATTTTAATTTGGGAGGCGCGTCCGGCGCGCCTCCCAAATTAAAATTCATAGCCGGATTAAGCAATGCCGATGATGTTCTAGACTGGTTGTTTCTTTTTCTAAAAGGTGCAGTTAGCATACCTTTCAGGAAAAGAAATAACAGATTTAAAACAAGATCGCTCAGTTTTTACGTTAACCTCTACGTCAGATTGGTGTTTAGATCATGATTCAGTCAGTTGCTATCTAACCTAACAATCTGCAATGCTGCTGATCAGCTCAATGCTGTTGATTTTGTTGATTTTAAGTATGAATTTATGGTTGAGCGGCTTGCTCTGCACGACACTTAACCATAAATTCATACTTGGGTTATGCACTTCCATCAAATTTACTACCCTACAGAATACCCAAAGAGCGCGTATTCATCAGTCTGAAAGGAACCAAATTCATGGCTAAACAGTTGAATCTATCTGCTGGGCAAGTGGTAGCGACTGCTCTACATACCGAAGTGCAGCAGTCGTACCTGGAATACGCCATGAGTGTGATTGTCGGGCGCGCGTTGCCAGATGCACGAGACGGGCTGAAGCCAGTTCACCGTCGTATTCTCTACGCCATGCATGAACTTGGGTTAACGCCCGATCGCCCCTATCGCAAATGCGCTCGCGTCGTGGGAGACGTGTTGGGTAAATACCACCCCCATGGTGATCAGTCGGTGTACGAGGCGCTGGTGCGACTGGTGCAAGACTTTTCTAGCCGCTATCCAGTGTTGGGTGGACACGGTAACTTTGGCTCGGTAGACGACGACCCTCCAGCAGCCATGCGCTATACGGAGACACGCCTTTCTGCCATTGGCAACGAGGGATTGCTGTCAGAAATTGGTGAAGCGACGGTGAACTTTACACCAAACTTCGATAGCTCGCAACAAGAGCCAGTGGTGTTGCCAGCTCAACTGCCGTTTTTGCTGCTGAATGGGTCGTCGGGCATTGCCGTGGGGATGGCAACGAACATTCCGCCCCACAACCTCACCGAGCTAATTGATGGCTGCATTGCGCTGATTGATAACCCCAATTTGCCCGATGACGACCTATTTGCCCTCATTCCTGGTCCCGATTTTCCTACAGGGGGCGAAATCATCGGCACGGAGGGCATTCGCGACGCTTACACCACTGGGCGGGGCAGCATTCCTATGCGCGGCATTGTCCAACTGGAGGACATTCCTGCCAGTCGAGGGCGGCAGGGGCGACAGGCGATCATCGTTACAGAACTGCCATACCAGGTCAACAAGGCGAGCTGGATTGAGAAGATTGCTGACCTGGTCAATCAGGGACGGATTGAAAACATTCAAGATATTCGCGATGAGAGCGATCGCGACGGGATGCGCGTGGTGATTGAGTTAAAGCGCGAGGCCAATCCTCAGCTAATTCTCAGCAAGCTCTATAAAATGACGCCATTGCAGACTAATTTTGGCGCAATTTTTCTGGCGATCGCCGACGGACAACCGCGCCAAATGCCGCTGAGGGATCTGCTGCAATATTTTCTGAGCTTTCGGGAAACGACGCTGACCCGTCAATACGAATATGAACTCGATAAGGCAGGCAGTCAAATTCACTTGTTAGAAGGCTTGCTCAACGCCTTAGACAATTTGGATCGAGTCATCGACATTTTACGCAACGCGTCTGATGGCACCACCGCCAAGCGACAGTTTCAATCAGAACTGGAGTTTAGCGATCGCCAGTGTGACGCGATTTTGGCGATGCCCCTGCGCCGCCTAACCGGGTTAGAACGGCAAAAATTGCAGACAGAATATGGTGAGCTTTCCGCCCGCATGGCCGAACTGCAAACCCTCCTGGGCAATCGCCGGGAGTTGATGAAAGCGATCAAAAAAGATCTACGCGCCCTCAAGAAAAAGTTTGCTGATCCCCGTCGCACCCGGCTGCTAACGGCTGCCCAGCAAGCCCAAGAAGCCGAAGCCCTGGCAGAAAGCGCTCAAGACGTGCGCGAAGAAGAGGTGGTGTTAGAGTTCACCCAGCGCGGCTATGTGCGTCGCCACACGCCCAAAACCTTTGAACGGCAGCAGGCCAAACAAGAAAGCCAGCCGCCCCAAACGCTTTTAGAAGGGGACGACGTTGCCTTGCAAACCGAGGCCGCAACGACCGCTCAAGAACTTTTGGTGCTTACCCGCAGCGGCAAAGCCTATACCGTGCGTGTTGACGATATTCCTCAAACCCACCGTCAGTCAAAGGGCACGCCACTGATTACGCTGCTGCCCCCCAGCGCCCAGGGCAACGAACCCGAAATCATCGTGGCTCAATTTGTTTTGATGCCTGAATTTTTAGAAAGCCTGGACTTGATTTTGCTGACGACCCAAGGGCGAGTAAAACGGGTGCCGCTGTCAGAATTTGCTAACCTAACCGGACGGGGGCTAACTGCTCTTAAACTCAAAGATGAAGACAATTTGCAATACGCGCTTCTAGCAGCCGTGGGCGAACAACTCGTCTTGGCGACATCCGGCGGACGGCTGTTACGGTTTGAGGTGAATGATGACCAGCTTCCGCTCCAAAGCCGCACCGCGCAGGGGTTGCAGGCTATTCGCTTGAGTAAGCAGGAGGGGCTAGCGGGCTGTGTGGCGCTAACTCCAAACGATGGGTTTTTGCTGATTTCACAGCAAGGGTATGGCAAAACCATGACTGTAAAAGCGCTGCGCCGCGCAAATCGAGGTGATTTAGGGGTGCAGGCGATGAAATTTGCCGTCAAGGGAGATACGGTAGTGGGAATTGTGCCAGCCTATGCCGAAACCAGTGTAACAACGCTAACTAGCGGCGATCGCACCGCTCGAATTCCCGCTGAGGCGTTTCCCCTAGAAGGCAATCAGGGCGGAGGCGATCGCCTGCTCACACTAAACAAAGGCGAAACCATCACGACTCTATTACCCGCGCTGCTATCTGCTGAAGAGGATGATGATAGAGATGCCGCAACTAATTAAGTGACGGGTGTTGCTGATTTCATACCCCACCACTACCAACTGGCGAACAGAGGAACGAACCCACGAGAGTTCTAAGTAGTTCAACCTAAATAAAAACCAAATTCTAAAACCCTGCGCCGCCCGCTGTGCGGGCGGCGCAGGGTTTTAGAATCTTATATTTAATTAAGCCTACCCACTTATAGCCATAGTCATAAAGCTTAGGACATGCCAGCGTCATTCCCGCGCAGGCGGGAATCCACCCTTTCCGTAGCGATAGTACTGGCTTGGGTGTTTATCATGCCAGCGTCATTCCCGCGCAGGCGGGAATCCACCCTTTCCGTAGCGATAGTACTGGCTTGGGTGTTTATCATGCCAGCGTCATTCCCGCGCAGGCGGGAATCCACCCCCGCACCTATCGAGCAGATGGATTCCCGCCTGCGCGGGAATGACAGGGAGGTGTCTTATTGATCATGGCTACCGCTGTAATTTACGCTTTAGAATAGATATTCCTTTAGAGAAGTCTAATTTTGGCGTTAGCATTTGGGCACACATAGGCGAGAATAAGCTGAATCCCTTTTCTGTATTTTCATCGTGGCGCAGGTTGTTTTAGAGAACGTCTACAAAAGCTTTCAAAAAGGTGTGGGCAGCAAACCGAGCAGCGATGAATCGACAATTTCTGCCGCTGCTGTGCTGCGTCGCATTCACCTGACCGTACGCGATGGCGAGTTTATGGTGCTGGTGGGGCCGAGTGGCTGCGGCAAAAGTACGCTGCTGCGACTAATTGCGGGGTTAGAGGACGTGACAGCCGGCAACATTTTGGTAGGCGATCGCCTAGTGAACGGTCTGCCACCCAATCAGCGCGACATCGCCATGGTGTTTCAGAGCTACGCCCTCTATCCACACATGACGGTGTACGAAAATCTCGCCTTTGGGCTACGCCGCTCCATTCCAACGAGTAGGGTAAGCCAGGAAACCGGACGCGATCGCATCAGCGCTGCTACTAGGGCCGCACCTCGCAACTCGGCCTCGACGGCTCGCACCCTGCCTACCTGGGCCGAAGCCTTGTTGGTGTCTGCTACTCGCCCACTGCCTAAGGGCTGGCGCTATTTGTCGGAGCAGGAACAGGCGATCGCTCAGCGGGTACAAACCGTGGCGCAGATGCTCCAAATTGAAACCTTGCTAGACCGCTTGCCAAAGCAGCTCTCTGGCGGGCAAAAACAGCGGGTGGCCTTGGGTCGGGCAATGGCGCGTAATCCTCAAGTGTTTTTAATGGATGAACCCCTAAGCAATCTGGATGCCAAACTGCGTAACGAAACCCGTGCCCAAATTGTTAGCCTACAACGCAAGCTGGGCACAACCACCATTTACGTTACCCACGACCAGACCGAAGCGATGACAATGGGCGATCGCATTGCTGTCCTCAATGCGGGTCAAATTCAGCAAATTGCCACCCCGCTTGAACTCTACAATCGCCCTGCCAACCGCTTTGTAGCCGAATTCATCGGCTCCCCGCCCATGAACTTTCTGCCCGTTCAGGTGCAATCGCCCTTAGTCGTCAGCCATCCCAAATTTCGGATGACGCTGCCCGCACACTGGGAACCCGCGCTACGGCGATACAGTGGCCGCACCCTCACCCTCGGCATTCGCCCCGAACACATCAACATCAGCCTGCCTGCCCCCAAAAATATACCTGTTCAGATTAAACGAGTAGAGGCGCTGGGTGCTGAAACCTATCTCACTGTTGGCATTACCAGCGACGATGCCAGCCCCCTACTGCAAGCGCGGATTGAGCCAGATCGCAACGTATCTTTGGGCGACGACCTGTGGCTCTCGCTCATGCCCGACAAAATTCACCTGTTTGACCCAACAACTGAAGAGGCGATCGCCGAATTCTAAATGCTTTTGAGGGCGTGAGCCAACTGGCATAGTAGACCTCCTGCGTGAATCGTTTCCCGGCTTCGCCAGGAAACGATTCACGCCCTCAAAAAAGCAGTCATGCAGGAGGTCTATCATTCAGTCTCAAAAACTCTGCATGTCACAATTTCCAGAACCGCTCAGTCTACTTTAGTTTGGACTAACTTTGAAGAGAGAGGCAGTTAATGAGAGCCACCGACTGCCGTAAGGTCAATGAAGTATTCATCACATTGACCTCATGATTTTCAAACAACTTCAGCAATTTCGCCAAGCCCTGTATGACAATCTGGGAAAAGCCAGGGACGCAGTCTTTGATT
>JBBQFG010000131.1:0-14164 GCA_038321765.1 Elainellales cyanobacterium | reverse complement strand
CTCAGGGTAGCTTTACGTCCTCCACCTGGGGCACGTTGTCGCCCTTGCGGGTCGTTGAACAGACTGCGCTCATAGGCTTCTGTAAAACTGGGCAAGAGCGCCTCAAAGGCTTTGCGATTGAGTCCCGTCATCGCTCGTATCGGTCGATCTTGCTGGAGTATGCGCTCAAAATTCAACATTGCCATTGCCCCATCCAACTGCTTGCTATTATCCCCTATTTCCCAACAGGTCTATTACATAACACCCTTGCAGATTGAGCTTTAGCTAATTGGGACATGAATTTAACATCACTCTCAGCCGTTTTGCCCCTATGACGAACAGTGCGATCGCTATAAGTAGGTGGGCTTAATTAAATATAAGATTCTAAAACCCTGCGCCGCCCGCTGTGCGGGCGGCGCAGGGTTTTAGAATTTGGTTTTTATTTAGGTTGAACTACTTAGCAAAGCCAAAAGCTCCAAAAACACGCCATTTGTCCAGCCAAACCCAATTTCGTTAGAACTGTAGCCAAACAAAATCTCACCAGAAACATTGGAAGAGCAAGCACAAACGTCGTATTTTTCAACGATTGTGCCGTAGCGGTCAAATTCTTTCACAACCATCGACACAAATTTTTGGGCAATCCGCTTGGCATCTTCTGTATAGCCGTACCGGAGCAACCCTTGAACCGCCATTAAGTTTAACGGTGCCCAGCCAAAGGGTGCGTCCCATTGATTGCCGCTAACCTGTGTGCTAGTTAGCAAGCCGCCTGCCCTTTCAAACCGTTCTAGCGATCGCACCACCTGTTCTGCTTGAGCACTCGAAGCCATACCTGCCCACAGCGGATAAAACGTAGTTGCAAACTCATAGGGGCGGCGATTGCCAGTTTGAAAGTTGTAGTCAAAGTAAAGTCCCCGCTCATCATCCCAAAGAAATTGGTCGGTGCGTTGATGTCGCTCACTGGCGCGATCGCGCCAAGTTTGGGCAAGTTCAGCATGGCCTAAAATTTCGTAAGCCTGTGCCATATCTTGCTCCATTCGATAGAGCAATACGTTTAAACACACGGGCGCATAGTGAATAATATCTACACTAAATGGCCCAAATCGGTTGGTAATATCAAACCCAGACTCGCGCATGGAGCGATCGCCCTTGTAGAACAGATTGGTCAACGTGTCCTGCTCTTGGTCATAGTAAAGCGTGACATCATAATCGGGCACGGCATGATGACGGTAGTAGTCTCGCACGCGATCGTAATGGGTTCTGCCTGCATCGTCTTGTTCAGAGGCTAACACTTCTGGTGATGGCCCTTCTCCCAAGGCATAATATCGAGACAACCTAGTCGCCTGATTCAGGTGGGGCGGAACCGTCCAGTAGTAGTAATAGCGTTCTACTACTGGCAAAATAGTGCGTAGCCAGTCTCGATCTTGAGTATGCTCAAACTGCGCCAAAACCATCAGCGTTAGAACAGGCGGTTGCGATCGCGACAGCATGTAGGTACGGTTCGCGTTCAAGATCGTGCCGTAGTGCTCAACTTCATAGAGCAACTGCTCCACCATGCATTTGGCCAGTGAGACTTCGCCATCTCGCAGCAAGCCCATTTGAATAAAGTAGCTATCCCAACCATACATTTCATTAAACCGCCCACCTGGCACAACGTAGGGATGAGGCAGATAAAGCAATCCGTGTTCTTTAATTTGTTCTACTTCGTCTGGCAACACGCGCAGTTCAATTTGATTCCACTCGTCTGTTTCAACAAATTGCCTGAGTGAATACTCAATTTTGGCTTTGTTTTCTTGGGGCGACACATAGATCAACCAAGGCGTACCTGGTGCATGATCTATCTTAGAATCGCGGGCGGATTCCAAGATGTGTTGGTTCGACCGATAAAGCGTTTTCCAGGTTTGTTGAATGTAGTCTAAAACCCGTTGAATTTGCGCCTCAGACGGGAAATTTTCAATCGAGTCAAACGAGATATCCTGTGATTTAGGGGGCAAAGTTTAATCCTCTGAGGTGTGGCCGATGAGTAAAGCGACGGGAAAATGCTGGAATGTCTCTGCTACTGATATCACAACTTCAGCAGGCCGTGAGTCAGCGTGCAGCGGTTGAGTCGTGATCGCGCTGACCCAAGTGGTGGGCATAGTGGGCGACAGATGCAGTGTAGTGTCTTGCCATTCTTTTCCCAAAGGCAGTGCATCGGGTTGGATCATCTGGGTTAAAAAGCGAGGAACAAGGGCGATCGCCACTTGCCCCGCATAGACTCTGGCAAATGCAATAACATGTTCTGCAAACTTACCAGATACCGACATGGGTTGATACTTGCCATGCTGAAAAAGCTGTAAATATTGCTTACGTGCCTGCAATACTTGCATTGTCAAAAACAGTTTCACTTTGCCATCTTCTGGAGTTGTCAATAACTCTTGAATTAGTTGCAATAGATCTGTACTTGCTCTGTTTTTGATTTCTTGCAACCAAGAGAGACGCTGCTCATAATTAACAGGACGCCGATTGTCAGGATCGACCAAACTTAAATCCCACAGCTCATTCCCTTGATATAAATCTGGAACTCCCGGCACAGTATTTTTCAGCAGCACCTGGGATAGTGAGTTGAACACACCATACTTAGCAATTCTGGCTTGAACGGGACGAAACGCCCGCAGAAATTCATTGTCGTCAGAGGTTGCCAATATCCGCTCTACAAACGTAATATAGCCCTGCTCGTAAGTACTATCGGGACGCAACCAGGCAGTGTGAACTTTGGCTTCTCTAACGGCCTTAATCACATAGGCTTTGATCCGCTCTACATACTCTGGAAAATCATCATCTGAAGTGGGAAATGAACCCAATAGAGTTTGATACAGAAAATATTCGTCATTGGGGTCAGGAATTACCTTGCCCTTCACATACTGTTTTTTATCCAGATTTAGTTCACTCCACTGATGTAAATGTGTATACCAGTCAGATGGAATTTCAGATAACACATTTAACCGTGCTCGTGCGTCTTCGCCACGCTTGGTATCGTGGGTCGCAGTGGTGTTCATAGAATGCAGCCAGCGATCGCACCGACGCTGATGAAACGCATGAAATTGCTCGACTGTAATCCCAAAATGGCCAGGATTTCCACCCACTTCATTCAAAGACAATAGCGGATTGTAAACATACAGCGTTGTATCTTCTGCGCCCTTTGCCATCAACGGTCCTGTTAGCTGTTGAAACTTCATCACAAAATGCAGCCGTTCCTGCTTTTGCTCATCTGTTAAATGTTCTTCATCCTGACGCAGCAGCAATTTTTTGATGTAGTGCAGCTCGTTTAGCAGTAATGGAACAGATGCTTCTGCTTGGTCAAGAGCCTGTTGAATTGTCCTCTGATCCGTTTCGCTTACGCTAGATGAATCAATATAGGTGCGATAAATCGGAAATAGGGCAAGAATTTCAGAGAGCGATCGCTTCAGGCCGTAAGCTGTAAAGTCGTTTCCCTGTCGGGTTTGGGCAGCAATCCGTTGTAGCAATTGAGCCAGATTATCCACATCTCCAGCTAAATTTTTCTCAATGATCAGTCGCTTTTTTTCTACCACTAATTCATCGTATCCATCTTCCAAATCTGTAAAATGAGTGTAAATCTGTCTTAATTGACGTTCGTTATTAGGTTGGCAAAACAGACCATTAATATAATTCAAAACTTCATACCCACTGGTTCCTTCTGTTTGCCAGTGATGGGGCATATCCTCATGCAGTTCTAAAATTTTTTCAACCGTAGTGTATGTGTCTCCCATCTGATCGCGCAGTCGTTGTAAGTATTGAGTCGGATGATAAAGCCCATCAATATGATCTACCCTCAAACCCGTAACGCTACCTGCCTTAATCCATTGTTCGATTAACGTATGGGTTTGGTTGAATACTTTTAATTCTTCCACCCTTACAGAAATTAGTTCGTTAACTGTAAAGAATCGTCTGTAGTTGATTTCTTCTGCCCCAACCTTCCAAAAAGCAAGACGATAGAACTGTCCTGACAGCAGAGTATCTAACAAGTTAAATGTTTCGGGCTTGCCGATTTCACCATTAAAAAAACTTGTATTGGCATTAAAAAAAGCTTGAACAGCGGCATTTTGAGTGTAGAGTTCCCACAGCAATCCTTTAACGAAGGCAGTCTGGTCATGCCGCTCGCGCCCTTTTGTTTCTAATGGAACGCTTTTAATTAAATACAGAGTACCAAGCAGTTTAATAAAATCTGGATGCCTACGGCCTAACGTTTTGGTTAACTGTCCCAAATTGTGAGTAATGAAAGAGGCATAAGATTCAATTCGCACAGGTAAAATTAAACTGTGATAATGAATGCTCAATCCAGCTTCGCTATACGCTAGTTGAATTTCCCCTTTTTCTAAACATTCTCCGTAAAAACTACCTAGAAACGGAGCAAGCACTCTCCCTTTAAATGCTGGATGGGGATGATTCCATTCAATATCAAAAAAATTGAATGCGTCTGAATCTGAGCCATTCTCCAACACGTCCATCAAAAATTGATTTTCGCTGTCGTAGGCCATATGATTTGGCACAATATCTTGCAACCAGCCCATTTGCCGCTGCTGAAGAGCGCTTACTAAACAATCAAACTGCTCTGTTGTTCCGATTTCTGGATTGATCTGAGTTGGATTGACTACATCATACCCATGAGTGCTGCCTGCTCTGGCTTTAAAGATGGGAGATGCGTACAGATCAGAGATTCCGAGTTCTGCGAGATAGTCAACAATTGCCTGAGCGGATATAAAGGTGAAGTCTTGATGGAACTGAATTCGATAGGTCGCGGTAGGAATTCTCATGGTTGCATCTCATAGAGAACAAAGCTCTTGGCGCTAATTTCAATTGGCTGTAAAGCAGGCAGCTTTTCTGGCAACTTGGAGCCAGAACCAGCCCATTCTATAGTCGCAGAGTCAAATAATTTCTGCCAGTTACCCGTTGGCAAATCGGGTTCCAAGACTGCATCGCGATCGCCAAAGTTCATAATATAAAAAACCTGGCTTGTATCACTCCAGCGGTGTATGAGTAATAGCTGATCAGTCTCGCAAGCTGTTACCTTTAAGCTTTGTTTATCCAGATGTTTCAATGCAGGGTGCGATCGCCGTAAATGAATCAACCGTTGGTAAAACGTCCACAAAACGCTGTGAGGTTTTTTCTCCTGCTTTTCCCAGTCCAAAGTGCATTGTTGAAATATTTCAACTGACTGTGGATCGTAAGACGAGCCTTCAAAGCCAATCAGCTTCAATTCTTTATCTCTAGACTGACGAATTGCATCGACTAATTCTTGATCTGAGTGGCTAGTAAAGTAAACAAAGTCAGCATCTTCTCCGTATTCTTCACCCATAAACAATAGGGGAATAAAAGGAGACAACAACACAGCGCCCGCCGCTAACTTTAAACCTTCAAATGTAGTCAGTTTACTTAAGCGTTCTCCTAATAATCTATTCCCTGTTTGGTCGTGGTTTTGAGCGAAAACTACAAACTTATGAGCAGGTTCTGTGACTGAAGAATTGCCGTAACGACGACGGCGATCGGGAGAATACTGACCCGAATAAACAAACCCTTCTCGCAGAGACTTGGCTAAGTCTTCACATCGACCAAAATCCTGATAATACCCCTGTCGCTCTCCTGTAACCAACGTATGGAGAGCATGGTGAAAATCATCGCACCACTGAGCATGAATCCCATACCCGCCCAGCGATTGAGGCTGAATTAAGCGGACATCGTTCAAGTCACTTTCGGCGATTAGATGTAAGGGCTTTTTCTGTTGGTTAGCAAGCTGTTCAACTTGCTCCGCTAGCTCTGCCAGAAAATGCTTGGCGCTTAAGTCATAAATCCCATGAATGGCATCTAGTCGAAGTGCATCAATATGAAAATCTTGAAACCAGTACAGAGCATTTTCTAAAAAATAGTTACGGACACCGTCGCAATGCGCGTCATCAAAGTTTAGAGCAGTTCCCCAAACGGGTCGATATTTAAAGGTGAAATAAGGCGCTACGCTGGCGAGGTAATTTCCTTCGGGGCCTAAATGGTTGTAGACCACGTCTAGCATAACGGCAAGCCCCTGCTGATGGCAGGCATTCACAAATGCTTTTAATCCATCTACACCACCATAGGAATTTTGCACCGCGTAGGGATAAACGCCGTCATAGCCCCAATTGCGATCGCCCGGAAACTGGGCAATGGGCATAATTTCAACGACTGTAATTCCTAGTTCTTTCAGGCGAGGCAGTCGGGAAATAGCTGCTGCAAACGTGCCCTCTGGTGTAAAGGTCCCAATGTGCAGCTCGTAAATAATGAAGTCACTCAGGGGAATATTTGACCAATTGTCGTCTGTCCAGTTGAACGATTGGTGATCAATCACCTGTGAGGGTTGATGCACCCCATCAGGCTGCGATCGCGATGCTGGGTCAGGATAGCTCTCCGCTTCGTCGAACTGGTAAACGTAACGAGTACCGGGTACAACATCATCGGCGATCGCCCACCAATAGCCATCTTCGAGGGACTTCATGGGCACTAAGCGCTGAGTTGGAGACTTAATTCTTACAGATACCTGCGTTTGCAACGGTGCCCAAACCGTGAACTCACAGCAGGAACTTCCGAGGTAGAAAGCACCCACTTTCGCCATAAATTTCAGACCAGCCTAAATTTACGTCTTCAACCATACTTTCTTCTATTTCAATGAAACACTACCGGAAGGATGATTCTTTTCTGATTTGTGTTACTGACACGCCCACCTACTTAGTAATTCCTTCTCTTGCGTAGAAATCCTGACTGAACAGGGAATACTACTTGATACCTCTGGTGTCTTAAAACATCTGGCGGCAAGTTGTTTCCTAAATTCCCCCCATGCAAAATTTGATTCATAGCCGTATAAAAGCGCGCCGCAGAAATCGTCAAAGCACCCTTGCCGACCAGTTGCACTACAGGTTTGACAATTTCATGTCTAAAGGCACTGTTGCCTTGGTCAGTGGATTGGCGTTAATTTCTTTGGCGTTTATTCTGCTGATGGGAATTTTGGTCAACCTGTCTGGGGTGACACCAGAAGGTAGCGATCGCCTCAGTTTGCCCGAAGCCCTTTGGGGTGTCCTAATGCGGACGCTCGACTCTGGTACTGTCGGCGGTGATACAGGTTGGGTATTTCGTCTGACAATGCTATTTGTGACCTTTGGGGGCATCTTTGTTGTTAGTACGCTGATTGGTCTGCTGGGCAGCGGCATTGATGCAAAATTAGAAAGCCTTCGCAAAGGGCGATCGCGGGTAATCGAAACCAATCATATTGTGATTTTGGGTTGGTCACTGCAAGTCTTTACCCTAATTTCTGAGTTAGCTCTGGCAAATGCCAACCAACCCAATACCTGCATTGTCATCCTGAGTGAGGAGGGCAAAGTGGAAATGGAAACAGCACTTTACGACATGTTGGGAAAACTGCCGCGAATTCGGTTGGTCTGTCGCACGGGTAGTCCCAGTAACATGGCTGACCTAGGAATTGTAAGCATTCAAGCAGCACGCTCAATCATTATTTTGAATCCTGCTAGCGATCGCACCGATGCCCAATTGGTTAAGACACTGCTTGCCATTACTAATATTCCGCGATCGCTACCTCAGCCTTATCACATCGTTGCTCAGGTTCAAACGCCTAAAACCTTGGATGTTATTAGACTGGTTGGACAGGACGACATAGAACCACTGCTAACCAACGACTTGATTTCGCGCATTGTGGTACAGACCTGTCGGCAATCAGGACTATCTATTGTCTATATGGAGTTGCTTAATTTTAGTGGAGATGAAATTTACTTCAGAGAAGAGCCGGCGCTGAGAGGAAAATCCTACGGTCAGGCGCTCCTGTCCTACAATAACTCTACCGTTATTGGTATTCAACAGACTAACGGTGCCATCCAGCTTAATCCACCTAATGATACCCTTTTGCAGGTTGGTGAACAGCTCATCTTTATTAGTGAAGATGACGATACGATTCATCTTGGCAATGGTGTAGATACGCTGATTGATCGTCAAGCGATTCGAAGTGCAGAACCAATTTCAAACAAGGCCGAACATACTCTGATTTTAGGTTGGAACGATCGCGTCTGCTCTATTATTCAATTGCTCGATCAGTACGTTACACCTGGCTCTACAGTAACAGTCGTAGCTGAGTTTCCAGCCGCAGAGGTTGATTTGTCAGAACAGACGCTTAAGTTACAGAGACAAACGGTACGTTACCAACAAGGCGACCCAACGGATCGAGAGGTGTTAGAAAACCTCAATCTGACTGAATATAATCATGCTGTTGTCTTGTCCAATCCAATTCTAGATGCCGAGCAAGCAGATGCCCAAACGCTGGTGACGTTGCTGCACTTGCGAGATATCTCTAACCGCTACCACCACAACTTTCAGATCGTCACCGAAATCTTGGATGTGCGAAACCAAGCACTGGCTCAGGTGGCTCGTCCTGATGATTTTGTCATTAGTGAGCAAATTATTAGTTTGATGCTGGCTCAGGTGGCTGAGCAGAAAAATATCAATGCAGTGCTGACCGACTTGTTCAATCCAGACGGCTCAGAAATTTACCTCAAACCTGTCAATAGCTACGTTGCTATCGATCGCCCTACCAACTTTTACACGGTTGTTGAGGCTGCCAGACAGCGCGGGGAGTCGGCGATCGGCTATCGTCGCAAAGACGATGCCAGTAATGCAGCAAGGTCTTACGGCGTTGTGATTAACCCGTCCAAAGACCAACTCATTGAGTTTAAGCCTCACGATGCAATTATTTTGCTAGCTGAAACCTAACATAAAACAATAGACTTCCTGCATGAATGCTTTTTTAAGGGCGTGAATTGTTTCCTGGCGAAGCCGGGAAACAATTCACGCAGGAGGTCTAATAGAACAAATGGTGACTAATAGCCTTGTATAGCCTTATGTATAGCCATAGTCATAAAGCTTAGGATATGCCAGCGTCATTCCCGCGCAGGCGGGAATCCACCCCCGCACCGATCGAGCAGATGGATTCTCGCCTGCGCGGGAATGACAGGGAGGCGTCCTATTGATCATGGCTACCGCTATAGAACAAAGGTTACCAGTCGTCAGCTTGGTTTTCCTTAACTTGACAAAGGAAATAAATGTGGCAGATAGTTTTGAGCATCCGCCTAGTCACGGGCAGCAACACAGATTGTTGCAACGTTTCAGAAAGTAGAATTTCAGAAGGTAAAATTTCAGCGATCTTGCGATCGCGTCCTTGAGTTGCAGTCTGCGTCTATCTCTCAACTGCAACTCAATTTGCAGCCGTGGCAGACCTACGCCAACACCCCTTTTCAAGGAAACCAGCCCAATTTCTCTGATTCCAGAGCTACAAGCGCTGCTGCGAGGCTCGTTGCCTGACTATATGATTCCTTCGGCATTTGTGGTTTTACGATTTACGATCCCCTGCCGCTTACCCCTAACGGCAAAGTCGATCGCCAAGCATTGCCTGCTCCCAATCGAGAGCGAACCCCTTCGCCTGCCACATTCATCGCCCCTCGCACCCCGATCGAACAGCAATTGAAACTAGCGTTCAGTCCGCCCAAGGATTACAGCCGTTGTCAAGCTGGATAAAAGCATAGCTGTGACGCGTTTTACGCGCCCACAGCTATTTTTTAACTCAATTGGCGATCGCTCACACCTGCCCCAACGGCGGTTTAAGTCGATATCACTAGCCTGATTTGCCCGGAATCCAGGTGGTTCCGGCTAGGGGAAGGTGCGCCATAGCTGCCGCTTCTAAGGTCAGTGCAACCAAATCTTCTCGTTCTAGATGGTGGACGTTTTGCTTACCACAGGCGCGGGCGATCGTGGTCAGTTCCATATTCAAAGTTTTTAAGTAATTCTTGACCCGTTTGGCTCCCACGGCTGGCTCTAGGCGTTTTTCTAAGATTGGATCTTGAGTGGTGACCCCAACTGGACATTGACCCGTGTGGCAGTGGTGGCAATAGCCGGGAGCTGTATTCAGGTTGAGGTAATCTGCCATGGCGGAGTGGTGGCTGCCGTCCTGAATGTAAGATTCACTGTTGCAGCCCAACGCCATCAAGATTCCTTGCCCAATTGATACGGCATCGGCTCCCATGGCGATCGCCTTAGCCACGTCAGCTCCGGTACGAATACCACCCGATACGATAAGCTGCACGGTATCTTTCATGTTCATGTCTTCTAGGGCATCGACAGCTTGGCGCACGGCGGCGATCGTAGGGATGCCAACATGTTCAATAAACACCGTTTGGGTTGCTGCCGTACCACCCTGCATCCCGTCTACAACAATGACATCGGCTCCAGCATGAACGGCCAGCTTGACATCATTGAAAGTGCGCGATGCGCCGACTTTCACATAGATCGGTTTTTCCCAATCGGTTAATTCGCGCAGTTCTTGAATCTTGATCGTTAGATCATCGGGACCTGTCCAGTCAGGGTGGCGGCAAGCCGAGCGTTGATCAACCCCTTGAGGAAGAGTCCGCATGGCAGCAACGCGAGGGTTGATCTTTTGCCCCAATAACATGCCACCACCGCCCGGTTTTGCCCCTTGACCAATCACAATTTCGATCGCGTCGGCTTTACGGACATCGTTAGGGTTAAAGCCGTAGCGTGAGGGCAGACATTGATACACAAGTGTCTTAGACGAAAGCCGCTCTTCGGAGGTCATGCCCCCATCGCCTGTGGTGGTAGAGGTGCCCATTTCAGTTGCCGCCAGTCCTAGCGCTTCTTTAACATTGGCAGACAGCGACCCAAAACTCATTCCTGCAATCGTAATTGGAATATCTAACTCGATTGGTTGCTTGGCAAAGCGGGTGCCGAGCACCGTCTTCGTAAGGCATTTCTCGCGATAGCCTTCTAGCGGATAGCGGGTGAGGGATGCCCCCAGAAATACCAAGTCATCAAAGTGAGGCAGGCGGCGCTTGGCACCCAGTCCTCGAATCTCATACAGCCCGTGGGCAGCAGCATTTTGGATGTAGTTGAGGATGTGGCGATCGTATCCGGCTGACTCTTCAAGATGGGGCTGCGAGGGAGGATGCATATCCATAATTAATACTCCTGATTAGCGTCGGTATTCCAGTGATAGAGCTGTCGAGCTGAGGCGACACGCTTAAATTCTTGGGGATCGTGAGCCAAGCCTGCCTGGGCTAACAGATCGCCAACAGTGGTGTAATCCTCATTCGTCATAGGTTCCAGTTGAGCATCAGCACCCAGCGATTTAATCTGACCGCGCACATAAATCACTGCTTCATAAAGTGAGTCGCCCAAGGCATCTCCAGCATCGCCACAAATAACTAACCGTCCAGCCTGTGCCATAAAGGCTGAGAAACTGCCGACGCTTCCCCCCACTACAATGTCTGCACCCTTGAGAGAAATGCCGCAGCGCAGACTCGCATCACCGTCAATCACCAACAGGCCACCCTGCGCCGATGCACCTGCCGAGACAGAGGCAAACCCTTTTACATATACCTGCCCCGACATCATATTTTCCGCTACACCGGGACCCGCGTTACCCACAATTGTGACAGTGGCGAGCTGGTTCATCCCTGCTGCGTAGTAGCCTGTATGCCCTAAAATCTCAACGTGCAATGGCGCATCTAGCCCAACAGCAATGTTGTGTGCCCCATCGGGGTTGAGAATCCGCACAGTTTGAGTGCTGCGATCGCCCTCTAAACTCTCTAAACTCTCTAAACCTTCCAAATTCTGTAAACCGGGCACATCATGCAAAAACTGATTTACCTCGCGCAGCGGTGTCTGGCGCAGGTCAAAACTGAGGCTCGTTACACTAGTTACACTCATCACACCGTCCATACGTATAGTTCCTCTGGGGCAGGTTCGTAAATTTGAGCCTGGTTGATCTGAGGCAGATGCGCCAGGGCGTGGAATTCGGAGGCGATCGCCACATACTCATCGGTTTCAGCCACCACCGCAGGCTTGCAAGCAAAGGCATCGCGCACGAGCGCTAACTTATTGGCGGTGCCCATCAAAAACGTGTAAAACCCATCTAGTTCTTCAAAGCCCTTATGCAGAGAGGTCTCTAGGTCATCGCCTTCACGCATTCGCCATTCCAAAAAGCGGCAGGCTGCTTCGGTATCGTTATCCGTTTCAAAGCAAATGCCGTGCGGTTCAAGTTTACGACGCAGTTCGTTGGGATTAGACAACGAACCGTTATGCACCAGACAAAAATCTTCGCCAGCCGTAAAGGGATGGGCGTGCGCTGGAGTCACCGCAGATTCTGTAGCCATGCGGGTATGGGCGACTACGTGAGACCCTTTGAACGATTTGAAGTTGTAGCGATCGGCAACCGCCCTGGGCTGACCAATTTCTTTATAGAGGTCGATTGTGCGCCCAGTAGAGAGAATGTGCAACTGGGGATACTGCTGTTTTAGCCAGGATTTAACGGTGCTCGGTGCAAGTATCGAACTAAGCACTGCATGATTCCCGTTCACTTGCATCTCTGGTGTCGATTCAAACTGCATTTGGAATGATTGAACCAACGCGTTCCAGTTAAAGACTTGTTCACCAGAATATAGACTGTACTTACGATGCGAATCGTCTAAGGTGTCGGTGAACACGGCTAGGCCGGCAGAATCGGGGCCCCGTTGCGCCATGCCGAGCAAGATCGGCACCATCAGTTCTCCGAGGGAGTCTCGCAGTTCTGGTTTTTTAATCAGGAGTCCAACAATTCCACACATAGAATTAACAAGTAGAGGATCGTTTTGATTTGAGACATTGCCGCTGTGGGGGCGAAACATTCGGCAGATCAGCCGACAGATCAGCTCTTGGTGTATTGCAAAACATCACGACTGAATGCACCGCCCCTTGTAAGTAAGCGCAGGAATCAGCAAGACTACTGAGAGAACCGTCAGACAGAAGGAACCCTGATTTGCCCATGAGGCTAACTAAGCCTGGACTGTAGAGCAGACCTTCAAGTTGACGGCGCGCCTTCCTCACCTCCAACAGCGTTTGAACTAGTATCACAGGGTTGTCCACGATTGACAATCACACTGCATCTGCAAGGAGAAAACCGCACCGGGAGTGACTCTATCCTCTATCTATTGTTAAGTAGATGGGCGTAATTAAATATAAAACCTTAAAACCCTACACCGCCCGCAGTGCGGGCGGTGTAGGGTTTTAGGATATGGTTTTTATTTAAGTTGAACTACTTATAGACTCTATATTCTGGTTGACTGACAAAAGTCTATAGCCCTCACCCCCAACCCCTCTCCCAAGGGGAGTTGATCTACCCTTCCGGTTCCCTCTCCCCTTGGGAGAGGGCTAGGGTGAGGGCTTTCGGGGATCTGACTAACAAGTTTTGTCAGGCAATCAGCTCTATGTCTATCGGATCGCAACCGATTTCGTGGTTCTATTTCTATCGGAAGAGTGTTATTCTCTCTTCCGATAGTCGGTCAACTTATCCCTATTTGGTATTCTGAAATTAACAGAGTAAATCACTCGAAACGCTCTTCGATACTTGTGTTTTCATAGGAGAAACGACCATGAATATTTTAGCTTGGATTGTGTTAGGTCTACTTGCAGGTGCGATCGCCAAAGCGATTTATCCAGGACAACAAGGTGGAAGTATATTAGGCACACTGCTCTTAGGAGTGATTGGTGCATTTGTTGGAGGAAGCCTGTACAATTTGCTAGCGACTGGCACTATTGCATTAGGTGCAACAAGCCTAAGCATTGGTGGAGTAGTAGTTGCTGTTCTCGGTGCTATCATTGCCCTGTTTGTATACTATTCTCTGTCTAATCGTCGGGCTATCTAGTTAGTGGTGTTTAAAGTGCTGTCTGTTTAGTGCAGCAGTCTGACATATCTTGATGTGTTCTCAATGCTTTAATCCCAAGGAAACCTCTGCAACAGCAGGGGTTTTTGCTATGGAACTTTATCATTCTAAATAAAAACCAAATTCTAAAACCCTGCGCGGGCGGCGCAGGGTTTTAGAATCTTATATTTAATTAAGCCCACCTACTTAGCAGCTCCATGATGGGCGATCGCCAAATGAGTTAGGAGGCATTTGTAGGTTTAGAGAACCCCTCAAAATGATTGATCCTGGGATACTAGAAGAGTGATTAGTTTAGTATGGTGCATTCGTCATGGGATTAACTCCACTGATTCAACTGACTGATGGTGTGAAAGCCCTTTATATCAAAACGGCTGCAAAGTTAAAAGGTAGTG
>JBBQFG010000130.1:0-14243 GCA_038321765.1 Elainellales cyanobacterium | reverse complement strand
GACTCCTATATCTTGTACCTTCTGTTACAAACCTGATCTCTGAAAGGTTGTTCACTAACTCATCTGCTGATTGCGTGATTTACAGCACTTTTCAAGTGCATGAGATACAAATTTTTGATGAAGAGCCTTGCTCAGTGCGGCTCTTCATCAAAAATTTGATTTTATTCAAGCGCAAAGCGCTGTAAGTTTAGCAGCAGTGTGAAACCACTTAGTAGAAAACAGAGAGATATGAGCAGGTTTTGGTTGAAGGATCTGATGGATAGCTTGCTATCAAGAATGTCCAACTGGTCGAGGTCATTGGGACAGATAAGCTGGCATCAGATTTATCGGTCACGCCGCCGCTATGGGCCTATTTGGGTTGGCATCACTACCGCTATCAGTTTGGTCGTTGCGGGATGGGTTGGGGTTGCATGGTCAAACCCTGCCACTGTCGGACAACTGTATGAAGTCAAATCCAGCCCTGAAAACGTAATTTGGGGAGAACTGTTTAAGCCTGACAGTCAGCCAATTCTCACGGTGCAATCGGGCGATCGCATCACAATGGAAACGGTGTCTCATGAAGGAATTTTGGCCGACCAGGGAGATACCGTCCAGTTTCTGACAGGGGGAGGCATCAAACAAGAAGAAATTCTTGCGGATCAAATGATAATTAAGTCGCAAGTGCAAAAGACAGGCCCAGGCCCGCATGTGATTACGGGTCCCATTTATGTTGAAGGGGCTGAACCAGGGGATGTATTAGAGATCAAAACCCTCAATATTGATTACCGGGCACCCTATGGTGTGATTTCCAATCGACATGGGAAGGGGTCGTTGCCAGGGGAATACCCAGAAAACAATGAGCCAATTTACACCAAAGTGATTCCTATCAAAGCTGAAGAGGCGATCGGTGTATTCAAACCTACCAACGGGCTACCAGAGATTGATATTCCGCTGAAGCCGTTTATGGGCATTATGGGAATTGTCCCCGCTGATGTAAAGCAAGCGGTCAACTCAGTCCCCCCCGGTGTCTATGGCGGCAATATTGATATCAAATGGCTAGGTGAGGGAAGCAGCCTCTACTTACCGGTGCAGGTTCCTGGTGCTTTGTTTTATTCGGGCGACCCCCACTGTGCTCAGGCGAATGGAGAAGTGGCGCTCACAGCGATCGAGTGTTCTCTGACTCCCACGTTTCAACTGGTGCTACACAAGGATATGGAACTGTCAGCTCCGATGGGTGAAACGGAAGACTCATGGATTGCGATTGGGCTTGACACAGACCTCAATGAAGCCATGAAAGGTTCCGTACGGGAGTATCTTCGGATCGCCAACGAAAAATACGGTTTGACCAAGCCGGATGCGCTATTACTTGGCAGTGCCGCGATCGACTTTGAAGTGTCTCAAGTGGTAGACATTGTTAAGGGTATTCATGGCATGATTCCAAAGCAACTGTTGAAACATCTAAAGCCGGAATAGACTGAGTTTTAATATCGATTGCAGCAGTTCGGAGGTTGGTAATCATCGCGATGAAGAATGAAAATGAAATCTCCAGCGTAAATCGTTTCTGCTAAACCGCCTTCAACTGAGATATTGCTGGTTCTAAATATGAATTTATGGTCGAGATGTTTGCTGAGCGAACGTCTCGACCATAGGTTTTTGCCAAGTTTTTACCTTGGTTATCCAATACCTTAGGAGCTTACAAAAAAGTAAGTACTTCTCAAAAAGTTAGTATAGGTATACCTTGGTATTTGGTTAAAGCGTATCTTCAGTTAGTTTAGGAGCCAAGATAATGTCATCGTTGGCAGGAAAAGTAGCGCTTGTTACAGGAGCATCGCGGGGGATTGGCCAATCAATTGCAGAACGTTTGGGACGTGCTGGTGCAAATGTGGCCATTACCTATGCTGGCAATCGAGATAAGGCAGAAGCGGTTGCCGAAACTCTCAGAAACACTGGGGTAGCGTCGTTTAGTGACGCTGTGCCAAAGGCGATCGCCATTCAATCTGATAGCAGCAACATTGAAAGTACACGCAGTCTCTTTCAGCAGATTCTCAACACATTTGGACAGCTTGATATTGTGGTTAACAATGTTGGTGTGTCTGTTTACAAACCCACTATCGAGATTACAGAATCAGACTTCGATCGTGTCTTTAATACCAATGCTAAAGGCACATTTTTTGCACTACAAGAAGCGGCAAAACATATCAGCAATGGTGGACGCATTATCAGTTTATCGAGTGGTGCAGCCCGCCAAAGCATTGCTACAGGAGGGCTTTATGCTGCCAGTAAAGCCGCGATCGAACACTTCAGCTTTGCCTTATCAAAAGAATTGGGGCATCGCGGTGTCACAGTCAACCTAGTTTCGCCGGGAGTAACCAATACTGATGGGTTAATTATGCCTGCGGATGCCTTGGAGCATCTGATCCAAACCACGCCACTGGGTCGCTTGGGTCAGCCCAATGATATTGCCGATGTCGTGGCGTTTCTGGCATCGGATCAGGCGCGGTGGGTGAATGGACAGGTGATTCAGGTGAATGGCGGTATTTTATAAATGAGGAAATGATGGAAATTGTCAATTCAATTGCCCTGGTTACGGGAGCCAACGGCGGATTAGGTCAATATTATGTGGAGGCGCTGCGATCGCGCGGTGCTGCCAAAATTTATGCGGCTGCCCGTAATCCCAATTCGTTAGCTGACTTGGTAGCCACTGACCCTAACACGATTATTCCGGTTGCTCTAGATATCACCAACGAACAATCCGTCAACCAGCTTGCATCGCTGTGTCCAGACGTTACTCTTCTGATTAACAACGCCGGGGTTGGATTCAATCAAGGGCTGATCGCCGCATCTGATTTGTCCCAGGCTCGGATGGAAATGGATGTGAACTATTTTGGTACGTTGATGATGTGTCGTGCCTTGGCACCTGTGCTGAAACAAAACGGTGGCGGAACGATTATCAATATGGTGTCGATGGTAGCGCGCGTCAATCTTCCCTTTAACGGTAGCTACAGTGCGTCTAAAGCGGCGACCCTATCGCTTACCCAGGGAGTGCGAGCAGAGTTGGCAGCGCAGGGAACAGCGGTGATTGCAGTCTTGCCTGCAACTATTGATATTGGCATGGGCAAAACGTATCCCGAACCAAAAGTATCGCCCGAAGACGTGGTCAGCGATGCCCTACAAGCTGTAACCGATGGCATTGAGGACGTTTACCCCGGTGAACAGGCTAAACAAATGGCAGCACAGTTGCTTAGAGATCCCAAGGGGCTTGAGAAAGCAGTAGCGATTATGTTGCCAAACTCAGCTCACTAATTAGGTACAATCAGCTCACAATCAGACACTAATCACTAAAAAGATACCCCAATGAAAATTGCGATTGTAGGGTCGGGCAACATGGGCGGTGGTTTAGGCAAGCTTTGGGCAAAAGCCGGACACCAAGTCATCTTTTCTTATTCTAGAAACCCAGATAAACTTCAACAACTAGCGGCAGGTACTACAGCGAAAGTTGCCGATCCTAAAGAGGCAGTGGCACAAAGCGATGTCATCATGCTAGCTGTGGGAGCATCCGTACTGGAAGACGTGATGGCTACAGTTGGTTCTCTGGAAGGGAAGATTGTGATTACTTGCGTGAGTGGTTTAAAGCCCGACTTTACTGGACAAACCATTGGCTTGCCAACTTCTTTAACCGTCTCGATGGCTGAGACCGTGCAACAGCTTGCGCCCGGTGCAACTGTTGTCGAGGCGTTCAACATTACGTTTGCAGAAACTATTGCGGCGGAGTCACGGTATTTTGGCAGCGATCGCCCTAGCGTCTTTTATTGTGGCAATGACTCAGCGGCAAAAAAGCTAGTTTCCGGATTAATTGAGGACTGTGGGTATGAAGCGGTAGATGCAGGAACCCTAACCGTTGCCCGTTCTTTGGAAACCTTAGCAACCGCTTGGGTGCAGTTTGCCGTCGCCAGTCAGTTGTTTCCTAATATTGGACTAAAGGCACTACGACTAGAACCATGACGCAATCTCGCAGTCCCGATAGCTCTCTTGTCAAAGCAACGCTGCTCCTGGTAAGTACCTTGACTGTAATGGCAGGTGCCACGATCGCCCCCGCTCTCCCCGCCATGCGGCAGCACTTTTCAGAGGTTGCCAATGCCGATTATTGGGTGAGACTAATCTTGACCGCCCCAGCCCTGTTCATTGCGATCGGTGCGCCCATCGCTGGCACAATCATCGATCGGTTTGGGCGTAAAGGTTTACTGGGTGCGGCTGTTTTTCTGTATGGCTTGGCGGGCAGCTCAGGCTTTTTGCTAAATCAGATTGGGCTAATTCTGTTGGGGCGAGTGCTGCTGGGTTTGAGCGTAGCTGGAATTATGACTACAGCAACCACTCTCATTGCCGATTATTACAGGGGCGCGGCTCGTGCCCAATTTCTGGGGCTGCAAGCAGCGTTCATGGGTTTTGGTGGTGTGATTTTTCTGACTCTGGGTGGTTATTTAGCTGATCTGAATTGGCGGTTTCCGTTTTTAATTTATCTACTGTCATGGTTGATTCTGCCCTTCATCTTGCTGGTGTTGCCCGAACCGTCTACTAATCCATCCACTCAATCCTCTGAGTCAGGCAATACAGAGTCATCTCCCTGGATGTTGCTGCTGCTCACCTATGGTGTTGCTTTGGTGACTCAAATCGTGTTCTACATGATTCCGGTGCAGATTCCCTTTTATCTTCAGCAGCTCACCAATGCCAATGCGGCTCAAAGTGGAATAGCGATCGCCTTTGCTACGCTGGCAACGTCGATCAGTGCCCTCAGCTATCAGCGGATCAAAGCTCGTTTGACGTTTCTAAATATCTACGCGATCGCATTTTTGCTGATAGGGCTTGGCTATTTGGTAATCAGTTCTGCCCGTACCTATGGGATGGTTCTAATCGGTCTGGCGATCAGCGGATTGGGTGTGGGGTTGTTGATGCCCAATATGACTGTGTGTTTGACTTCATCTACTCCAGCAGTCTTGCGGGGACGAATTTTAGGGGGATTAACCACCAGTTTTTTCCTGGGACAGTTTCTATCACCGTTTGTTAGTCAACCTCTCAGTCAAGGGGTGGGCTTAAGTGCAACCTATGGGTTGGCAGGCGGGTTGATGCTAATCCTGACTCTAGTTACCGTCGGCGTGATGTCTCGTTGGAAATGATTAGGTAATGCCCATCACTGTTCCAATCGGGTAATAGTTGAGTGAATAGGTCTACGGGGAGACGCGATCGCTTCTCAACACGAATCACTCAAGGTTGCCTTGGTCAATAGGCTTGAATGATAGGGTATACTTCAAAATAAGTTTATACAATAAAAGTTGATGCAGAAGTCCACTGCTTTACCATCAAGTCTAATTGTTTTAGGTTTTCATGCACTCTCTGAGCCGTTGCGGGTTCAAGTTCTAGAATTGTTGCGAAATCAGGAGCTTTGCGTCTGTGACCTGTGTGAGAAACTTGGTGTTACTCAGTCCAAGCTCTCTTTTCATCTCAAGAACTTGAAGGAAGCGGAGTTAGTCCGTTCGCGCCAAGAAGGGCGTTGGATGTATTACAGCTTAAATTTGCCTCAGTTTGTTGTTCTAGAGCAGTATTTAGCTGAGTTTCGCCGATTTTCCCCGATTTTCCCCGCTCGTTCCTGCTGCGACTAGCTGTGAGGGTAGTCCTAAACCCTAAGAATTTTTTGAAGCATGGGCAAAGTCCATGCTTCAAAAAGCTGCTATGTCAATACTGCTACTGACGTAACTGTAACTTAATCCATCAACTTTATTAAGAATGTTGTAGGAGCGATGTGATCTGCTTGACTTGCAATATCAACTTATTTTGAAATGATAGAGCTAGACTCATATTGCTCAATAGGAGATTTAGACCCATGAAGACAGCGGCACTCAGGACAGCTTGGAGCTTACCGATCGTCCTTAGTCTCTCGACTCTGGTTGCAAGTTGCGCCGTTAGCACTAATTCTGATATTGCCCCGTTAGAAGGTTCTCCTGCTTCTACTGAAGCCTCTCAGACTCAACAGCTCACGTCTCAATCAATTTTGATTGATGGCTCCAGCACGGTGTATCCCCTTACCGATGAAGCCGTGAAAGAATATCAATTTGAGCAGAGTGACGAACCACCGTTCACCGTTGCTTTTTCTGGAACTACAGGCGGATTTAGGAAGTTTTGTGCTGGTGAAACTGACATCAGTAATGCGTCTCGTCCTATTACAACTAAAGAAATGGCAGCCTGCAAGGCAGCAGGTGTTCAATATATTGAACTACCGGTTGCGTTTGATGCATTAACGGTTGTGGTGCATCCTGACAACACTTGGGCAGAAGACATCACCGTCGAAGAATTAAAGCGACTATGGGAACCCGCAGCCGAAGGAAAAATCACCACATGGAATCAAATTCGCTCAGACTGGCCTAATCAACCGATTAACCTATACGGTGCAGGTGGAGACTCAGGAACGTTTGACTACTTTACGGAAGCGGTTGTAGGTGAGTCAGGTGCAAGCCGCAGTGATTACACCGCCAGTGAAGACGATACAGTTCTTGTCCAGGATGTAGCTAATGATCCAAGCGGCTTGGGATATTTTGGCTATGCCTATTACGAAGAAGCCCAAACCAAGCTGAAACCACTAGGAATTGACGATGGAGAAGGGCCTGTGTTGCCTTCTGATGAGGCAGTAGTCAGTAATCAATATCATCCCCTTGCTCGTCCCTTGTTCCTTTACGTCAGTGTGGAGTCGCTTCGAGAAAAGCCTGCATTGAGAGCGTTTGTCGATTACTACCTGATTAATGCCCGTGAACTATCCAATACTGTGGGGTATGTCCCGCTTTCTGATGAAACCTACAAAGTGGCGCAAGAGCATTTCATCAGCAATAAGGTGGGAACGGTTTTTGCTGGAGAAACTCAAACAGATCTAACGCTGGATGAACTTTTGCAGAAGCAGAAAGATTTCTAGTTAAACCAAGTCCACGTTGAGAACTGTAGTTTTAGCCCTCACCCCCAGCCCCTCTCCCAAAGGGCGAGGGGAGCCGGAAAAGCTTTCAAAGTCCCTCTCCCTGGGGAGAGGGCTTAAAGCCTTCGGCATATATGAAAAGGGTGAGGGAAAACTCTGGGTTTCAAGTTAGACGAGGTTTAAGCTGGCAAAAAAACTACCTTGATAGGTTTGGGCACAGCTCGTCTCACCCAAAATTAGAGCTTTAATGACCCGCCTCATAATTATAGTGAGCGGATTATAGTGAGCGGATTAAAAGGGCGAAATCTTACGACAGTTAAGGCTAGCGGATACCGTAGGATAATTTGATCGTTAAAGACCTCTAACTCTCCCATAAAGTACGCTGTCAATAACCCAGCCTATAAATTATCAGGCTGAATCAAATCAGCGTTGAGAAGTTACTTTAATCATTGGTTCTTCACGCACGAAATAAAAAAACTTAATTTTCTACGCTACTTTTCAAGCAGCCTCTGAGCTGAATTATTAGGTCAAATGTAGGTCAAATGATTGAAAGGGAGAAAAATTGGTGCAACCTGAAATTGATTTGAAGATTACCACCGCGCAACTGCTGGGGCAAAGCGGTCTATGGGATGTGGCGATCGCCAATGGACGAATTGCAGCCATTGCACCGATTATCAGTAGCTTTGCACCGACCGTCATTGACGCGGCAGGCCGACTGCTGATTCCTGGGCTAGTGGACGCTCATTTTCACTTAGACAAGGCACTTTTGTTAGATCGTGCGCCAGCACTGGAGGGCACATTTGCTGAAGCCATGCGAGAAACGCGGCGGCTGAAGGAATCGTTTACCGTTGACGATATTCGAGTGCGATCGCGGCGGGTGATTGAAAATGCGATCGCGCTGGGTACAACCGTCATGCGGAGCCATGTTGAAGTTGATCCGACAGTGGGGCTTACGGCTTTAGAAGCGCTGTTGCCGTTGCGTGAAGAGTATGCCTGGGGCATGACGCTTCAGCTAGCTGTGTTTGCCCAAGAGGGTATTACCAATATCGAAGGTGAAGAAGCCCTATTGCGGCAGGCGATCGCCATGGGTGGCGATGTCATTGGCTCTGCACCATACGTCGATCCCGACCCAGAACGTAACGTAAAAATCGTATTTGATATTGCCCAAGACTTTAATTGCGACGTAGACTTTCATCTAGATTTTTTAGATGACGATGCTCCGTTAACCTTGCCCTTTGTGATTGCCGAAACGATCCGGCGAGGCTGGCAAGGTCGGGTTTGCCTGGGGCATATGACCAAGCTGGCCGCCTTACCCCCAGAAGAGTTGGCGGCGATCGCACCCTCTCTTCAGGAGGCAGGTATTTCCATCCTGGCACTACCCGCGTCAGACCTATACATGATGGCGCGACACGACACCCATAACGTTCGTCGCGGCATTGCCCCCATTCACACCCTCGCTGATCTGGGCGTTAACACGGGCATAGCCATCAATAATATCCAGAACCTGTTCACCCCGTTTGGCGATGGTGACATGCTGCGTATTTGTACCCTCCTGGCCATGCTTCTGCAACTGGGTACTCGCGATCGCCATCAGCTTTGTCTGGAGATGGCGACAACTCGGGCAGCCAAGGCCATTGGCATCCAAGACTACGGGTTAGCAGTGGGGCATCCGGCAGATTTGGTTTTACTAGGATCAACCTCTGTCTCAGATGCGATCGCGGCTCCTCCCTGCGATCGCACTGTGATTAAAAATGGGGCGATCGTGGCGCAGAGTAAGCTAGAACGACGAGTAGGAAGGTTGGTGAAACGAGGAGTATGAAGGCTATTGCCAAGAGATCGGAATTCTTCAAGAACCCCAACTTCTGCCAAACAAACACAACTGAGTAATATATTCGAGTCTAAGAGGGTGTTTTAAAAAGTCCTCAGGGGTGTGTTTGACTACCTCAAGTACCTAGAGCGCTACGACAGAATCAGCATCTCGCCGATTGTAATCGTCAGTACAGGTGGCTTTTGGGACTTAGACTGACACTTTTAAAACACCCTCTAATACTGACTTTATATTTTGTCTCAGTAATCATTTGCTGAACATCTGACAAGATGGAGCATGAAAAAGTTTTTATGTCTACTAACGCACTTAGAAAAAGTTAGCGTCGGAGCTAGATATCCTTTCTTCACAATTAAGAAAGTGACATAACAAGATCTTCTTTTGGAGATCTGTTGAAAACGGATCTGTTATGACTTCGAGTAACCAATCCTTATAATCTTTTCTCTTTTCTTCACTTAATATTCTGTTTGCGCTAATGAAGAAAAAAACCTCACTTGCTAAATCCTTTAAATTTCCTTTTTGAGCCTTGCGAAGAGCATCATTGTAGTCTGCGCGTATGACTTCTCTGTTGATGTACGTGTAACAGATGCGCTTCAAGTTTTGATATACAAGCTCTAAACCAATAGGAAATTCCTGATTATTGAACTTAAGAGTAGCTAGCTTCATATTCACGAGAATAGCGTAACCTGCTCCTAGGAGCACAGCCCTGACCCAAGGGGCAAACACACTAAGATCCCTATGATTAAAAAGTTGCGAATGTAAGATGATTGCAAAAACCATGTTCAACAGCGTAAAGCATAGTAATACATATAATGTCGAACTCTTGACTCTTGAAACTGACGACAAATCAAAAGTTAGGAAAAAATCAGTCAAGACAATTAAAGCCGCTGTCAGGCCAGTTAGAATCCACCACATGTATTCAGCTATTTACTAAATATTCTCTAGAAGCAAAGCTTTAAGTCAAGCTCAAAAGTTTAACATATTTTTTCTTGGTGACCAAAATTTTTGGTAATAAAAAGGCAACATCTCTGTGTTGCCTAGAAATCAAATGTTTAACTATCCTTTGTCAACTGATAAAACTAATATTTAAAGCTTATCGATCTCACGTTTCAAAACATCATCGACGCTTTCCACACCCCGATTCCCCTTTTTTGAAGAGCCATATAAGATATTTCTGGGGTTTTCTTCAGAGTCTAGTATCCAGTTGCATCGAGCATAGTCTCCCTTTGTAGTGAGCCTAACAAAGATCTTGCCATCAAAAAAATCAATAAGTTCTTTCTTCTGAAGACTTTTTAAAGCTTCCTGAGCCTCAGCAGGAGTCAACCTAGCTGAGACAGCTAAGTCAGGTACTGAGGCTTCGCAAGCCTCACCAAAAGAGATGAGGATGGCAGCTTCGTTATATGTTAGCGAAATTTTCATCCTCTCAAGCCTTTGTAAAACTTCCGAGTCATAGCTATGTAAACCTCCTAACCCTTCATAAACAACGACTCTACCTCGTAAAAGCTTAGAAGGTAGCGAAGTTATCAGTTATGCAGAGATAATCTACCTCGCATAGCATAACTTCTCTAGTAGAGAATTCGTATCAGTATATATCCAACCCTTAACTAAGATTTAACTATATTAAAAGTATCAATATCCATTACATCCTTCATCTTCCGCAGTGGTTACCTTCGTAGAGTTCCAAGAGAACAATATCGGATTTGGTTAACGGTAAAGCCCTAAAAGCTCTCTAAAAGAGACCCTGAATAATCTTTACACAGTGTTGAAACTAGATGCGAAAATGGCTCAGCGGCCTATGCCTCATCTGGAACGACAGATTCATTGACTTCATAGTCTAACAAGGTGATTCATGAAAATCACCGATAAACAAACTTAGCTATAAAGGGCAGTCCTCTTAATTGGTCCCATGCTGCTGGGAATTGACCTCGGAACTGGCTCTGTCAAGGCGTTGCTGATCACGGCAGAGGGGGTAGTGCTGGGCGAGGCTGCGAGGTCTTACCCCGTGCGATCGCCTCAGTCTGGGTGGGCTGAAAGCGATCCGCAAGATTGGTGGCTGGAAGTGGCGATCGCGGTGCAGGCGGCGGTAGGAGAGCACTGTCAGTCCATTACGGCGATCGGGCTATCGGGGCAAATGCATGGCGTGGTGCTATGCGATGCGGTGGGGACTCCTTTGCATCCAGCGATTTTATGGGCAGATGCTCGGTCTACTAGCGTTTTGGAGCGATATCAAAATCTACAGCAGGACTGGCGCGATCGCCTGGGCAACCCAATTACGACGGGAATGGCAGGGGTGAGTTTGCTCTGGCTGCAACAGCACCATCCAGCTATCAGTCAAGCGGCGCGGTGGGCACTTCAGCCGAAAGATTGGCTGCGTCTGAAACTGACTGGGGTAGCAGTTACAGAACCGTCTGATGCATCGGGCACGCTGATGTATGACGTAACGGGCGATCGCTGGTTTACGGAACTGCTTCACCAGCTTGATTTGCGAACTGACTGGCTGCCTGACATCGTTCCCTCTAGCGGTGTGGCCGGATATCTTACAGACAGCGCTGCCGCCCACCTTCAGCTACCAACTGGAATCCCCATTGTTGCAGGGGCAGCCGATACCGCCGCTGGTCTGCTGGGCAGTGGGCTAGTGCAACCCGGTGTTGTTCAACTCACTATTGGTACAGGGGCGCAGCTTGCGACCCTGCGCGATCGCCCCGTTCGCGATCGCCACGGCAACACACACCTATTTCGGGCGGCGCTTCCTCAGCAGTGGTATGCCCTCGCCGCCATCCAAAATGCTGGGCTGGCGCTAGAGTGGGTGCGTCAGATGTTGAGCATGACCTGGGCAGAACTCTACGATGCCACCACGGGTTTGCCCGGTTGCGAAGGACTGACGTTTTTACCTTACCTAACAGGCGATCGCACTCCCCACCTTGATCCCCAGGCGCTAGGTGCCTGGGTGGGTCTAGGGCTACACCATACCCGTGCTCATTTGGCGCGATCGGCTTTGGAAGGGGTCGCATTTTCCATTCGCCAAGGGCTAGATGCCCTGGTCGCCACTGGTGTTACTGTCGAAGAGTTACGGCTGGCAGGAGGGGGCAGCTTAAATTCTCAATGGCGACAGCTTCTGGCAGACGTTCTGCAAGTGCCACTCCATAGCGCTACTCTCTCCGCTGCGTCTGCGCGGGGGGCGGCTTTGCTGGCGGGACTAGGTACCGGGCTGTATGCCGATGCAGAATCAATTTTTAAGCACACAGCAATTCATAGCACTCCCACTCAAACCACCTATCCCCAACCGCTGCATCCCGATCTGCAAATCGCCTGGGATCAGTTTTGCGCGCTCTATCTCCCGTTACGACAGGTTTGTAAAAAGGGCTAAGTAGCTCAACTTACATAAAAACCAAATCCTAAAACCCTGCACCGCCCGCTGTGCGAGCGGTGCAGGGTTTTAGGATCTTATATTTAATTAAGTCTATCTACTTAACGCGTTTGGCAGTCTCTAAGTCAATCGCTGCATTGCCCATTGCCAAACTGCATACCCTTGGCGACTAAGGTGCAAGCCATCGGTTGTGAGGTCGGCACGAAGAATGCCGGAGGGATCGGTGAAGTAGGCTTGGAGGTCGCGGTAGGTAGCGTTTTGTTGGGATGCGATCGCCCTCAGAGCGTCGTTAATTCCTTGAATGCGGCTGGTTGCCAGGGCAGGCAAGCGCGTTGGCAAAATGGAGTAAACCAAAATTTGAGCGTTGGGATGGGTTTGGCGCAATTGGTGGATGATGCGACGAATATTGCCGAGAATTTCATGGTCTGAGGCACCGCGTCGCAGGTCGTTAATTCCCACCATCAGGTGGATAGTGTCAGGTTGAACCTGGGCAAAAGCATCAAGGCGCTGCAAAACCCCAGCGGCGGTATCGCCTGAAATGCCCTGATTTAGCCAAAACCGATCGGTCGGGAGCCACTCAGACGGGTACCACTGGCTAATGGAGTCACCCACCAACACAGACAGTCGATTGGTGCTCCGGCCACGGGCGATCGCCTGAGATTCAGACCGCAGCAGGCTGACCCATTGCTCATAGGTTGGCTGCTCGGTGGCATTGCCCCAATCTGCGTGAAAGCTATCGGCTGACAAACGGGTGTACGTTCTGCCGCTGCGTAGGGCAGCAATGCGCTGTTGATAGAGCTGGCTACCGCTCCGGGGTCGGGGCGTGGAGAGCGCGGCAGGTTGGGGTAGCAATGGATCGGGGCGATTCCAGGAAAAGCCAGACGGGGAGGGAGCGGTGGCGATCGCCCCAGTCTGGAAAGGGTTGGGCGCAGGTTGAGCAACGCGAAGGGGACGAGGATCAGACGGGGGAACTAATCCGGCGGGCATTCCAGCAATGCGAATGCTGAATGGAGGATTTTCTGCTGCTGCCCAGAATGGCCGGGTGTGGGTCTGTACTTGGCTTTGTCCTTGGTTTTGTACTTGGCTCTGCAAGGGATGTCTAGAAGAACTAGACGAAGAGGCGCGATCGCTCGTACTAAATTCTGGCAAATCTAATACAGGCAGTTCAACACTGGCACTGATAGGCGTTTGGGGCATGGGGTCAGGGTTGGTTTGTCTGACTACGCCATTCGTCGGTGGCACAGGAGAGGGTTTATCGTCGATTTGACCTCGTACTAACATCCCCGCAGCCAACAAAACCCACTCGCTCATAACCTAAAGCTCCTGATACGACTCCTCCTTCTTTTGACAGCGAGTTTTAGCGGTTTCAGGAACTTTTTAAGATAATTTTGGGCGATCGCCCTGATCTCGCCCAATACTCCTTGAAAAGGCGATCGCACACCCTACAAAAAAACTCGACCGCCTGTGAGCCATGCACACAGACGGTCGAGTTTCTAACTAATCAGCTACCTTAAATCACCCGTGACACGGTTTAAGCGCTGACCTTATCAGCCTTTTTAGCTTTGGTGCGCGTGGGCATTTGAGTGGTTTGATTGCGGTTTAACCCGCCCAAAAACATGGGCACAAACCGCTCCATAAAGGCTTGGGGGTCGCGCTGCCATGCGCGTTGGGCAATGTCGATGCGGCTGCGCTGTAAGTCGGGAGCCAGTAGAGTCTGGGGCAGACGCTCCATTAGGTATTGAGGCCGCTGCCAGAGGGGCATGGTGTTGGCAATATCTAGCAGGCTACCGACCCGGCGCAGTTCGGCACCTAGAGTGATATCCATCCCAGACTCAAAGGCCGCTTGTTCAATTGCAGCATATTTTTGTTTGGCTGCTTCCACCTTTTGGCGATGCTCTGGGCTTTTGTCTGCCATTTGCGCTAGCCAACGATTCCCCCAGCGCACATGCCCCGCTTCTTCGGGCAAAATCCGCTCGATGGTTTCGCGAACTTTAACCGTTTCGTCAGTTTGAGGCAGTTGCTTCAGCGCATAAATGTGAGCCGAGAAATATTCACAGCCGCGCTTTTCGGTCACGTTGATAGCAGCCAACGACGAAATTACAAAGCTGTCTTTGTCTTCG
>JBBQFG010000129.1:0-14275 GCA_038321765.1 Elainellales cyanobacterium | reverse complement strand
AACGGACACGCGCCCTACAAGACGGTGCTAACCCACGGCTTTGCGCTAGATGAACAGGGGCGCAAGATGAGTAAGTCCATTGGCAATGTGGTAGACCCGGCGATCGTAATTGACGGCGGCAAAAACCAGAAAGAGGAGCCGCCTTACGGAGCGGACGTATTGCGCCTGTGGGTGTCGTCGGTAGACTACACCTCTGATGTGCCCCTGGGCAAAAACATTCTCAAGCAAATGGCCGACGTGTATCGCAAAATCCGCAACACGGCGCGGTTTTTGTTGGGTAACCTGCATGACTTTGACCCCGCTGTGAATGCGATCGCCTATGATCAGTTGCCCGATCTCGATCGCTATATGCTGCACCGGATGACGGAGGTGTTTGCCGAAGTCACCGAAGCGTTTGAAACCTACGAGTTTTTCCGCTTCTTTCAAATGGTGCAAAATTTCTGCGTGGTGGATTTGTCGAACTTCTACTTAGATAGCGCCAAAGATCGGCTGTACATCAGTGCTGCCAACTCGCCGCGCCGCCGCAGTTGCCAGACCGTACTGGCGATCGCCCTCGAAAACCTGTCACGGGCGATCGCTCCCGTCCTCTCGCACTTAGCCGAAGACATCTGGCAATCATTGCCCTACGCAACGGGGTATCAGTCGGTGTTTGAATCGGGCTGGGTAAAGCTAGACGATGCCTGGAAAGATCCACAGCTATCCAAGTCTTGGGAAACCCTGCGCGACATTCGCACCGAAGTCAACAAGGTGCTAGAGCAAGGCCGCAACGACAAGGCAATCGGCTCCTCGCTAGAAGCCAAAGTGCTGCTCTACGTTGCCGATGCTGACCTGCGACAGCGCCTCGCCGCCCTCAACCCCGCTGATGCCCTGAGCAGCAACGGCGTGGATGAACTGCGCTACTTGTTTCTGACCTCCCAGGTCGAACTGCTCGACACGCCTGCCGCTCTGGCTGACCTAAAATACAGTACCCAAACCGATAGCCTCGGCATCGGGGTAGTCGATGCCGACGGGCAAAAGTGCGATCGCTGCTGGAACTATTCCACCCACGTTGGCACATCGGCAGACCATCCGCTGCTGTGTGAGCGCTGCATTCCAGCCCTGGAAGGAACGTTTTGACCCACTCTCCCACTCCCCCTACGACTATCGCCCCGCCCCCTCGGACAGGTTATACCCTGCCCGTCTTTGCTTGCGCCAGTGCTATAGCGGCACTCCACCGTCTACACGGCGATCGCTCCCCCCTCACCGCCGTCACGCTCAACCTCGTGGAACCTGCCGCAACGGCAGACATTCCCATTGAGCAAGTGTCCTGCCTTAGTCCCACCTCTGCCCTAGCGATTACCCGCAGCGATCCAGGCGATAACTTAGACCTGACGCGAGACACGCCAATTTGGGCAGTGGTAGAACGGGGTAAGCCAGATCAGATAGAGGCGATCGCCATCCTCGGCGGCGAGGGCATCGGTCGCCAAACCAACCCAGACCCAACAGCCGCAGGCCAGACAGTGGCAGACCAACAGCCCGCTATCTACGCCTACGCACGTCGCCTACTGCACGAAAACCTCACCCCGCTGTTGCAGCCAGACGAAAAAATTCGCGTCACGCTGATTTTGCCAGAGGGGCGATCGCTGGCGGCGCGTACATCCAACGCGGCGTTTGGCGTAGTTGAGGGACTGTCGCTCTTGGGCACCTCTGGGATCTCCCAGCCCTTGAGCGCACCGGGTCAACTGGAAGCGTTTCGAGCAGAGCTACGGCAAAAGGCAACTCGCCATCGCTGCCTGGTCTTTTGTATTGGCGAAAATGGGCTAGATCTGGGTCGGCAAATGGGCATGAACCCCGACTGCATGGTAAAAACGGCAAACTGGTTAGGGCCACTGCTAGCAGAAGCTGGAATGCAAGAGGTAGAGTCTATTTTGCTATTCGGCTACCACGGCAAGTTGCTCAAGCTAGCGGGAGGAATCTTTCACACCCATCACCATGTGGCAGACGGGCGGCAGGAAATTTTTGCCGCGCAGTGTGCCAACGTCGGGTTACCGATTGCTGAAGTGCAGGCAGTGTTTGCCTGCGAAACAGCAGAAGCCGCGTTGCAGCATCTCCGCCAGTTGGATACTCTGAATATTCAGCCAGATTCAGACGATGCAGCAGGGACGACAAACGGCTGGGTAGCGCGAGTCTATGGGGCGATCGCCCAGCAAATTGACCGCCGCAGCGAAGTTTATATCCACGCCCATAGCGATCGCCGGGTGCAGGTGGGGTCTATTTTATTTGGACGCGATCGCCAAATTATCCACTTCAGCCCCACAGGTTCTGCACTACTGCCACAAGTTTTGTTAAGCTAACCTAAATCTCTAATTTTGGGTAGTGGTATTGATGTAAGGGTTTTTTGATGGGCGGGCTTCGCCCGCCCATCAAAAAACCCTTACCAAGTCAGGACTACCCAATAAATCAAACCCTAGTGCGATCTATCGTGCTGTGTAGAGGTCGCGTTTGCACCTAAGCCCAGCCAAATAAACCCAGTTAAGAGCGTTGTTTAAGCATTCAGTAGGGTCTAGTTATTTTTTTAAGTAATCTAGCTAGTCTTTAACATTGACTTAGCGGATACATTGATCCATCAGTATCCGTAAACTTCACTAGTAGCGGCTGATACTTTTTCAGTCAGATATTTTTTTAGTCAGGCATTTTTTTAGTCAGGCATCGTTTCGTACATCTTTTTTTGGTACACCTCTAAAATTCTTATTCAGGATCTACCGTGACTCCCCAAGTTGAATCACTTCCCGACGTTGACGCAATGGGAAAACTGAATCGCCAGATGATCGCCATCCTGGACTTCGGCTCCCAATACTCTGAGTTAATTGCCCGCCGCATTCGCGAAACTCAGGTTTATTCTGAAGTGCTGTCTTACCGCACCACAGTCGAGCAACTGCGGCAACTTAACCCCAAGGGGATTATTTTGTCGGGTGGCCCTAATTCTGTTTACGATCGGGGCGCACCCCACAGTGACCCCGAACTGTGGAATTTGGGCATTCCTATTCTAGGCGTATGCTACGGTATGCAGTTGATGGTGCAGCAACTAGGCGGTGGCGTAGAGCAAGCTGAGCGGGGTGAGTATGGTAAAGCGTCGCTCCACATTGACGACCCTACCGACTTGCTGACCAATGTAGACGATGGCTCAACTATGTGGATGAGTCACGGCGATTCGGTAACAGCAATGCCAGACGGCTTTGAATTGCTAGCCCATACCGACAATACCTCCTGTGCGGCGATCGCCGACCACGAACGCAAGCTCTACGGCGTCCAGTTTCACCCCGAAGTCGTTCATTCGCGCGGGGGTCAACCCCTCATCCGCAATTTCGTCTATCACATCTGCAAGTGTGAACCCACTTGGACCACAGAGGCGTTTGTCGAAGAGGCAATTCGGGAAGTGCGCGGCAGAGTCGGCGATAAGCGGGTACTGCTGGCGTTATCGGGCGGGGTAGATTCCTCAACGCTGGCCTTTTTGCTGCATCAGGCGATCGGCGATCGGCTCACCTGCATGTTCATTGACCAGGGCTTCATGCGTAAAAATGAACCCGAACGGTTGTTGAAGTTGTTCAAAGACGAGTTCCATATCCCTGTGGAGTACATCAGTGCCCGCGATCGCTTTTTGAATGCGATCGCGGGCGTGTCTGACCCCGAAGTTAAACGCAAACGCATCGGCCATGAATTTATAGCCGTATTTGAAGCCGAGTCTAAGCGGCTGGGTCCCTTCGATTACCTGGCTCAGGGTACTCTCTACCCTGACGTAATTGAATCTGCTGACACCAATGTCGATCCACAAACGGGCGAACGGGTAGCCGTCAAGATCAAGAGCCATCACAACGTCGGTGGCTTGCCCAAAGACCTGCGGTTTAAGCTACTCGAACCACTACGCAAACTGTTCAAAGACGAAGTTCGCAAAGTCGGACGCGCCATTGGACTGCCCGAAGAAATTATCAACCGCCATCCTTTCCCAGGGCCGGGTCTAGCCATTCGGATTCTGGGCGAAGTCGATGAAGAGAAGCTAGACATTTTGCGAGAAGCTGACTACATTGTGCGGCAAGAAATCAATCGACAGGGTGTGTATAACGATTACTGGCAAGCCTTTGCCGTGCTGCTACCGATCCGCAGTGTAGGAGTTATGGGCGACCAGCGCACCTATGCCTACCCAATTGTGTTGCGCTTTGTATCGAGCGAAGATGGTATGACTGCCGATTGGTCACGCGTGCCCTACGACCTGTTGGAGCTGATCTCTAACCGAATCGTTAATGAGGTAAAGGGCGTTAATCGAGTTGTCTACGACATCACCTCTAAGCCCCCCGGCACGATTGAGTGGGAGTAGCGCTCAGTCAGGAGAGAGGGGAGAGAGAAAGGCACCGCCCTCGCTACCCCTCCAATACGTAGCGGGTAGTGGTAAGTAGATGGGCGTAATTAAAAATAAGATTCTAAAAGTCTGCGCCGCCCGCTGCGCGGGCGGCGCAGACTTTTAGAATCTTATTTTTATAGCCATAGACGGATTGGTTAGGACGGGGTGCAGGGGTGGAACCCCTGGCTGGGGGCAAGGCTCCCACACCCCCTTTGATCCCAGTGTCCTAACCTTTGTGGCGACAGCTATATTTAGGTTGAACTACTTAACTTCGAAAGATAGGCTAATTATTTTTGGGGAATCTCTACGGTCTTGATAAACTCTGGAACAGAGGAAGCTAGTTTTGGCTTTCCCAATTAATTTTTACGCGCGCCTTCCCTCTATGCCTCATCCTCTTTACGTTGCATTTATCTGGCATCAGCATCAACCCCTTTACAAAAGCCGTACGGCTGGTCAGTATCGCCTTCCGTGGGTACGGCTTCATGGCACAAAGGATTATCTGGATCTGGTGTTGATTCTGGAACAGTTTCCAAAACTGCACCAAACGGTCAACCTAGTTCCATCGTTGATTTTGCAGATCGAGGACTATGCGGCGGGGACGGCGTTTGATCCGTACTTGTCGTTAGCGCTGATGGCTACCGAACAGTTGGACTATGAACAGAAGCAGTTTATTGTCGATCACTTCTTTGATGGCAATCATCACACACTGATCGATCCGCACCCTCGCTATGCGGAGCTATATTATCAGCGCCAAGAGAAGGGGCGAGACTGGTGTTTAGAGCAGTGGAACGGGCAAGACTACAGTGACCTATTGGCTTGGCATAACTTAGCGTGGTTTGATCCGCTGTTTTGGGATGACTCAGATATTTCGCAATGGCTGGATCAAGGTCGGGGCTTTACGGTAAGCGATCGCCAGCGTATTTACAGCAAGCAGCGAGAAATTCTCAGACGCATTATTCCACAGCATCGCAAAATGCAAGAGTCGGGTCAGCTAGAGGTCATTACTACACCCTACACCCACCCGATCTTGCCGCTGCTGGCTGATACCAATGCGGGTCGGGTAGCGGTACCACAAATGGCACTGCCGGATTATCCCTTTACCTGGGAAGAGGATATTCCCCGCCACTTGAAACGGTCGAAGACGATGTATCAAGAGCGGTTTGGCTGTAACCCGCGCGGGTTGTGGCCGTCTGAGCAATCCGTCAGCCCAACGATTTTGCCATATATTGCAGAGCAAGGCTTTGAATGGCTGGTGTCGGATGAGGCCGTGCTGGGCTGGACGCTGAAGCACTTCTTCCATCGCGATGGCAATGGCAACGTGCAAGAGCCAGAGATGCTGTACCGTCCCTATCGGCTGGAGACACCGGAGGGCGATTTGGCGATCGTGTTCCGCGATCACCGCCTGTCAGACTTGATTGGTTTTACCTACGGCATGATGGAGCCGAAGGCAGCGGCGAATGATTTGGTGGGGCACTTAGAGGCGATCGCCGCCAACTTGAAATCGCATCAAGCCAGCAGCACTACGACTCTGGAACAGCCCTGGCTAGTCACCATCGCCCTTGACGGCGAAAACTGCTGGGAATATTATCCGATGGATGGTAAGCCGTTTTTGGAAAGCCTCTATCAGCAACTGAGTGACCACAAAGAAATTGAGCTGGTTACGGTAGCAGAATACCTTGACCAGTTTCCAGCGACCGTCACTCTACCTGCCGAGAAACTCCACAGCGGCTCTTGGGTGGATGGTAGCTTTACCACCTGGATTGGTGACCCTGCCAAAAACCGGGCTTGGGACTTGCTGGCTCAAGCCCGCATTGTGCTGGCTAACCATCCGGAAGCGACGGAGGAGGCTAACCCCGAAGTCTGGGAAGCGTTGTATGCAGCGGAAGGATCTGACTGGTTTTGGTGGTTTGGGGAAGGGCATTCGTCGAACCAAGATGCCATGTTTGACCAGTTGTTCCGCGAACATATCGTGGCGATCTACACGGCGCTAAATGAACCTATACCCTCGATTTTGAAGCAAGCGGTTGATGTCCATGGCGATCGCGGTGATCATGCCCCCCAAAGCTTCATCCATCCGGTAATAGATGGACATGGGGATGAACAAGACTGGGACAAAGCGGGACGAATTGAAATTGGCGGGGCGCGGGGCACAATGCACAGCAGCAGCAAAGTGCAGCGGCTCTGGTACGGCGTGGATCACCTGAATTTCTACATGCGAGTAGATTTTGCTAGCGGTACTCGCCCTGGTATAGACGTTCCTCCTGAGCTGCATTTGCTCTGGTTCTATACCGATCGCCCCATGCACAATAGCCCAGTTCCCCTGGCTGAACTTCCCGATGAGGCTCCGATGAACTATCTATTCCACCATCACTTGGGGATCAACCTGGTGACGGGCGATCGCTGGCTGCAGGAATCGGGAGATTACGGTCAGTGGTATACGTGCCCTACCACAGCTCAAGTGGCGTTGGACTCGTGCCTAGAGGTGGCTATTCCGTGGTCTGATCTCAACGAGGTTGGCCCTGACTGGTCACTGCGAATTGTGGTGATGATGGCTGAAGAGGGACGTTACGCTAGCTACCTGTTAGAACATGCGATGATTCCGGTGAATGTGCCCTAGGCTGCGATTGGCAGTTAGATTAAGGGAGGCCGTGGCTAAGCCACGGCCTCCCTTAATCTAATCAGAGCAGATAATCAGAGCAGAGCGTTACAAACCTATTACACGAACAGACTGTTATTAACCTGACTCACGGCTACCGACTGTAACGTGGCAATCAGATCATCACCAAACAGAATCCGAGTGTTGCGGCCTCTGGCTTCGAGCGTAAGGTCGGTGAACTCAAGTCCGCCTGTGAGCTGAATGCGATCGCCTGTGCCAAAGCCCCGAATTGTCGCCTCGCCCAGTCCTGCGCCAAGGATAAAGCGATCGCTACTGCTACCGGTCGTAATCATATCAATCCCCGTGCTGGTGATCACATTATTGCCTTCACCCGCATTCACAGTGTTGATTCCTGCTCCAGCGTTAATCACATCAGCGCCTGCACCGGCATAGATCACATCGTTACCATCGCCACCGCTGATTAGGTTTACCCCTTCGCCAGCGAAGATCGTATCGTTACCATTGCCACCCACAATCTGATCATTGCCAGCGCCCGCATAGATCAAATCGTTTCCGGCTCCGGCAAAAATCGTATTGTTCCCTTCGTTGGCAAAGATTTGGTCGTTGCCAGCCCCACCGTAGATTACGTCGTTGCCAGCCCCGGCATAAATCTTGTCATTGCCGTCGCCACCGTAGGCTTGATTGTTACCTTCACCCGCGTAAAGGTTGTCGTTGCCGCTACCGCCATTTAAGACATCGTTGCCCGACCTAGCATAGAGGTTATCGTTGCCGTTGCCGCCATAAATCCGGTTGTTGCCGTCGCCTGCAAACAGGTTATCGTTGCCTGCTAAGCCATAGAAAATCTCAGTTGCGGTAGTTCCAAATAGACGGTTGTTGCCAGCCGTACCATTGATGACCGGAACGTAGCCATTGCCGCTGGCGGTAGTAATTTCATAAAACGTCGTAGTTCGGCTCACTTCGTTGCTGAGAATGAGAGCGGGCTTGCCCGTTGGGCTGTCTTCAGCCGATACAAACACTACCCCTTCTGGCGCAAAGTCACCCGGCGTTCTGATGTATTGCACAAAGGCCGGGCTGTTGGGGTTGGTGACGTTGTAAACCATGACGCCGCCTGTTCGCTCTAGACCAATGAAGGCATAGGTTTGCCCGTCAATTACACCGGTGGCAACGCCCTCTGGTTCAGGCCCTTTATTGTCGCTGCGGGTGTCGAACGTTTCTATTGTGCCCTCGGCGTTAAACAACGTGGGGATTAGGGTTGCCGTGATTTGCTCTAATTGGTCGCCGCTGTCATAAACCAGCGTGCCGTTAGCATTCAAGATCGAGAATGAACGGGCACCAAAGGCATACAGTTGGTCGAAGTCACTATCCCCATCGAGATCGCCTAGCGTGGTGGTGACGGTGAGCCGTCCCAGTGCAGCAGCAGTTTTGAGTGCAGTAGCATTAGGAAATGCGGTGGGATCTAGAACCAGGGAGGTCGCTCCTACCCGCCTTTCTTCGCCAAACCCGGTGTAGTCGCGGGCATCGCCTTCGTTGGCTATAACGAGGTAAGTTTGTCCGCCCACGGTGAAGGAGGCGATCGCATCGGGCTGGTACATGCCAAACACGGGACGGTTTTGAATGTTGATCACACCATCGCGATCGCTCGCATCTAGGCCGTTCCCAGGCAGGCTGTGATCTTTGAAGCCTAATGGTTTGATGTCGGTAATTTGACCCGTTTGCAGATCGAGGATGGCGATCGCGTTGTTCTCTTGCAGCGTCACCCAGGCGGTTTTAGAATCGGCTGAAACCGCAATGTATTCGGGTTCTAAATCTTGCGCTACCGTAGCGTTGGGGCCAAAAAGGCGAACGCCACTGGCTAAAAGCGTCGAGCGTTGGCTATTGAATGCCGTGAAATCAGCCGTTGTCACACTGGCTGACGTTAAACTCAATACGCCATTAGATACGTCAATAATACTGATTGATCCCTCTGGATCAACCGATGTGGGCTGGTTGTAGCTGCTGGGTTCAGCCTCGTTGGCAACCAAAACCTTTTTGCCATCGGGCGTAAACGTCAGCATGTCGGGCACAGCCCCTACGCTAACCGAATTTAAAAAATTGCCGTCCAAGTCATAGAATGCAACGGTGCCGGGAGCCTGACGGTTAGTGGAGTTTTCAACGGCGATCGCGACAATCCCGTTCTTTACAGCAATACTGTTTGCTGTGCCAAAGGCCGAAATATCAATCGTGCTAAATAGGGTAGGAGCGCTGAGATTGCTAGCATCTAACACTTCAATAACGCTAGTGCCTGCAACTACATAGGAGCGCTGCGTTAGTACATCAAATGCAGAGATTTCGGAGCCAGTACCAGCATAGGTACCACGGAAAGCAAGTGTAATACTCATTTAAGCCTCGGAGAGAGTGAGTGACAGGGAAGTTAAAATTGAGACAAAAAAATTAGACGAATGGCCATCAGAATAAATCACCCATACGACAGTGCAAGAAGCCAAAAGCTTCGGCTTGACCGCAGAAGATGGGTGACAGTACGGATATTTAGATAAACTCCCTATAAGAAAATAACACTAACGTCTCCGTACACGGACGTATTCCTGACTACATCAGTTATCAAGTTTGTGTAAAGCTATACTGTTCTACGTGTTTTTTGTGAGAAGCGTCATTCTTTACATTGCGTCTAGCCTGGATGGGTATATTGCTAAGCTAGACGGCGAAGTAGATTGGCTATTTACCGATCAGGGTTATGGTTACGACGATTTTTTTGCCCGGATCGATCCGGTGTTGATGGGGCGTAAAACCTACAGCCAGGTGCTAGAGTTCGGCGAATATCCTTATTCCAGTAAGCAAGGGTTTGTGTTGACGCGATCGCCTACTCATCTGCCCGATCCGAATGTCACCTTTATCTATCAGGACATGGTGCCGTTCATTGAGTCACTGCGGCGATCGCCTGGAAAAGCTATTTGGCTGGTCGGTGGAGGAGAGGTGATCCGACTTTTTCTACAGCACGATTGGATCGACGAGATTATTCTCTCAATTCATCCCGTTATTCTAGGAGAAGGCATTCCGCTGTTCTCACCGAGTCCAGATTCCCACAGATCGCTTCACTTAAACGGTAAGTAGTTCGACCTAAATAAAAACAAGCTTCTAAAAGTCTGTGCCGCCCGCGCAGCGGGCGACACAGACTTTTAGAATTTTATGTTTAATTACGCCCATCTACTTACGCAGACCTTTGATACCGGACTGGTGCAGCTATCTTACAGTCGCATTGCCCCAGCATCAGCGTGACGAATCCGCCGCTATCCTTGTATTCTGTGTATTGCGGCATTGCTTTTAGACAGAAACGCGCGGGGAAGAATTGTGCTTGACATCAGACAAATTCGGGACAACCCAGAGCAGGTACAGGCGCGGTTAAACCTTCGGGGCAGCGGCTATGACCTAACGCCTATTCTGGAACTTGACAAGCAGCAGCGTGAGATTGAAGGGACGCGATCGCTGCTGCAAGCCCGCAGTAATGAAATTGGCAAGCTGGTGGGTCAAAAGCTGAAGTCGGGTGCCAAAGATGACCCAGAGATTCAACCGCTCAAAGACGAAGGGAACCAGGTTAAAGCACAGCTTAGCGAACTGGAGCCACAGGAAAAAGAAATCAAGGCGCAGCTAGAAACCTTGTTGCTGACGTTCCCGAACCTGCCCAGTGATGAAACCCCCGTTGGCAAAACCGAAGACGACAACGTAGAAGTGCGCCGCTGGGGTGATGAATATATCCCCACGAATCCTGATATTTTGCCGCACTACGAAATTGGCGAAAAATTAGGAATTCTCAACTTTGAGCGATCGGTCAAAGTTGCCCAGAGCCGCTTTGTGACGCTGATTGGTGCGGGGGCAGCGCTGGAACGCGCCCTGATTCAGCTAATGCTCGATCGCCATACCCAGGCTGGGTTTGTAGAAGTACTGCCGCCGATTTTGGTTAATACGGCATCTCTTACTGCGTCGGGGCAGTTGCCGAAGTTTGCCGACGAAAGCTTTAAGTGCGATCGCGACGATCTCTGGCTCACCCCCACCGCTGAAGTGCCGATCACCAGCCTCTATCGCGACGAAATTCTAGACGGCGACGCGCTCCCCATCTACCACTGTGCCTACACTCCCTGTTTCCGGCGTGAAGCGGGCAGCTATGGCCGCGACACGCGAGGTTTAATCCGCCTGCACCAGTTCAACAAGGTGGAAATGTTTAAATTCGTCCGCCCCGAAACATCCATGCAAGAACTGGAGAGCCTGACCCAAGCTGCCGAAGGAATCTTGCAAGCCCTCAAGCTGCCCTATCGGGTGATTGCCCTCTGCACGGGCGATCTTGGCTTTGCCTCGGTCAAAACCTATGACCTAGAAGTGTGGCTACCCAGCCAGGGCAAATATCGTGAAATCTCCAGTTGCTCTAACTGCGAAGGCTTCCAATCTCGCCGTGCCAGCATTCGCTTCAAAGAAGCCGGAAAAAAAGGCACCCAGTTTCTCCATACCCTCAATGGCTCTGGCCTAGCCGTCGGACGGACAATGGCCGCCATTCTCGAAAACTACCAGCAGCCTGACGGTACTGTACGAGTGCCAGAGGTGTTGCAGCCCTATTTGGGGCGCGACGTGCTTTAGCTGTGACTTGCGCGTACATCCTTTCTCTATCCCCACTAGAATAGTCAGAAGAGAATTGACGTTTTTATTAAGAGTTGTCTATGTCGGTTTTGGCGGCGATCGCAGTTTTAGCGCTTCTCATTGTGGTTCACGAATTGGGGCACTTCTTGGCAGCTCGGCTCCAGGGAATTCATGTCAACCGATTCTCAATTGGCTTTGGGCCGGTTCTGTGGAAATATCAGGGGCCTGAAACCGAGTATGCCCTGCGTGCGTTTCCTCTGGGTGGCTTTGTCGGCTTTCCCGATGATGATCCCGACAGCGACATTCCTGCGGATGACCCTAACCTGCTACGTAATCGGCGCGTATTAGACCGGGCGATTGTCATTAGCGCTGGAGTAATTGCAAACTTAGTGTTTGCTTACCTGATCTTTGTGACTCAATTCTCGATTGTTGGCATACCCCAAGGGTTTGACTTCCAGCCGGGAGTGCTAATTCCTCAGGTCATGGCTCAAGATTCTCCAGCGTCGCAGGCTGGCATTAAAGATGGCGACGTTGTGCTGAGCGTCAATGGCGAGTCGCTGGGATCAGGCGAAGAGGCAGAGAAAAAGCTGATGGCGGCGATCGCCGGTAGCCCCAATCAAGCTATTACCCTAGATGTGCAGCGAGGCGACCAACAGCTTGACATAGCCGTCACGCCAAAGCCAGATGCCCAAGACATCGCCCGCATTGGTGTGGTGCTCAACCCCAATGGTAAAGTCCAGTTCCGTCGCCCCACTAGCATCGGCGAAGTATTTGGGATAGCGGCTCAGCAGTTTCAAGACATGGTTGTCAGAACCGTGCAGGGGTTTGTTTCGCTGATCACGAATTTCTCTGCCGTGGCCAATCAAGTTGCAGGCCCCGTCAAAATTGTGGAACAAGGGGCTAGTCTGGCCGCTTCAGACTGGATTAACCTGTTTCCCTTTACGGCCATCATCAGCATTAACCTGGCCATCATCAACATTTTGCCGCTGCCGGCGTTGGATGGAGGGCAGTTGGCGTTTCTGCTGATCGAAGCGCTGCGCGGTAAACCTCTGCCGACTCGTTTCCAAGAAAATGTGATGCAAACGGGCTTAATGTTGCTTTTGGGTTTAGGCGTATTTTTGATTGTGCGTGACACCACTCAGCTAGCGTTCTTCAAAAATCTCTTGCAATAGCGCGCTCGAAACTCTCTAATGGCTATCATTCACAGAAAATCGGCGAAAAAGCAGCGGGCGCTGGAGATTTTGATGCGGCTAAAGCGGCTGTATCCCGATGCAACCTGCTCGCTAGATTACGAAACGCCCGTGCAGTTATTGGTGGCGACGATTCTGTCGGCACAGTGCACCGATGAGCGGGTTAATTTGGTAACGCCGGAGTTATTCCGGCGCTTTCCCGATGCTGAAGCGATGGCGAATGCAGAACCAGGGGCGATCGAAACCTTAGTGCGCTCAACGGGGTTCTACCGCAATAAGGCTAAAAATATCCAAGCCGCCTGTCGCCTGATTATGTCGGAGTTTGGCGGGGTGGTGCCGCAGCGCATGGAGGAGTTGCTGACGCTACCGGGGGTAGCCCGTAAAACGGCGAATGTAGTGCTGGCACACGCCTATGGCATCAATGCTGGAGTAACGGTCGATACCCATGTGAAACGGCTGAGTTTTCGCTTGGGGCTAACGGAACATACCGACCCAATCAAAATTGAGCGCGATTTGATGAAGCTGCTGCCTCAGCCCGATTGGGAGAACTGGTCGATTCGGCTGATTTACCACGGGCGGGCAGTTTGTAATGCTAGAAACCCAGCGTGCAATCGCTGTTCCCTAGCGGATTTATGCCCCTCTGTTGATCACACCAAAATCATCCCGCCTCCCACTCCGGCGCTGATGCCCGTAATGGCTGAATCAATTGCCCCAAATCTCCATGTGTGATGCTATGGCGAAGGGAGAATGAGCTGTAGATTGGAAATTTCTCGAAAATCTTTGATGTTATGCGTGACGAGCGGTAAACCGTGGCGTAAGGCCGTTGCTGCAATCCAAGCATCTTGAGGCGAAATGACCCATCCCATGTTTTGTCGAACGGCGCGAATCTGCGCCCATTTTCGACACAGGGGTTGATCGACCGAAATAATGACGTAATTCGTCAGGTATTGCTCTAATTGTGCGAGACGGCGATCGCCCCACTGCCGCAAGATTGCCCACTGAAACAGTTCAGCGACGGTCATGAATGAAAGTGCTAATTCCTGTCCGCTCAAGATTGGTAGGTAAGGGTCAGCATAGTTGCTACCTTTGAAGATGAAGGAGGCGATGTCAGTATCGATTAGGAAAAGACTCATGGGAGATTGGTTAGATTAGCTCTTGGCGCTGTTGTCGCAGGAAGCTAAGGAAGTCTTCAATTGAATCTTCTTCGGGCCAAAAGTCAGCGGCGAGAGCCTTGAGGTTATGAGCAGTTGTAGGGGGTTGGGTGGCGAGTAACTGCTTAAGCGTGGTGCCGTGCCAAAACTGGGCGCTGAGCGTTTTGAGGTCAGTTTGGGAATTTAAGGCTAAATCGCTTTGGGTGAGGATTTGCAGCAACTGTTGGCGCTCTGTCGGTGAGAGCGGTTGGATGGCGGCGATCGCAGCTTGGAGTTGTGGGGTCATGGTTCAGCCTCACGATAACGTTTGAGCGATCGC
>JBBQFG010000128.1:0-14435 GCA_038321765.1 Elainellales cyanobacterium | reverse complement strand
AGCCTTGCGACTTTCATAATTGGTAAAGAAGACAAATCCATTATTGTCAAAATATTTCAGCAAGACTGTCCGCATAAACGGTTGTCCTTGATCGGAGACAGTGGCTAAGGTCATCGCATTTGGCTCTAGCAATTCAGCATTACAAGCTTGCTGAAACCAAGTCTCAAATTGCTGAAAGGGATCATCTTGGAGATCTTTGCGTCTAAGTTCTCCTATTTTATATTCCTCTCTTAATACATGAATATCCATCTAAATTTTCACTGAGTGTTTGCTAATACAATTTTAATATTAAAACCCAAAACGCAGAGCGCTGTAATTGGGAGCATTCACCTTTTCTACAATTCTGCTTAGCATCTACTTCAAAAAAGCTCTAAGCTCAAAAATCTCGTGGAATCAAATTTAATGCTGCAATCGTTGGCGAAGCCTCTCTGGAAGAGAATCGCCTTCATCAGATTTGTTCATACTACGATCTTCGTATTCTTCAATATAATCATGGCAGTTTTACTGTATGAAGTTATTGCTGACAAAATCTCAATTCTTACTTGGATCTCAGTCGCCTTATTTGCGATCGAAGTAATTGTTCTCATTGCTAACAATTGGACATGTCCTCTTACGACGTATGCCGAGAGCTTGGAATCCTATCGCGGTCAAACAACCGATATTTTCTTCTTGCCAAAGTGGTTCGGCGATCGCATGTTCATATTCTATGGTGGCTTGCTAATATTTGTACTTCTGCTTCTTGTAATTAGATTATTAACTTGAGCATTTCAAAGTGAAGGATAAGTAAAGTTTAGTTAGAGGCGATCGCCTAATCACAAACTTGAGAAGATGATTGTTGAGGCGATCGCATTTTCACACTCTATGGTAGCTTGCTTGCAGTTGCACTCCTGCTGCTCGTGATGAGAGTATTCCAGCACTCGACTCTCATCGGTAGATAGCTTTATCGATCGTACAGCGGAAGAATTCACCTTCTGATTCAAAACGTTCACTGCCGAAGAACCACCCCGCCCGGAGTTGGGTTGGAATTGTGTAGCCGTCAAAGGTTTTACTGGCTTCGGCAATTCCTCCAAAATCGACGTAGTGGCACTCCTCGCCGTCGGGATTGCCCCAACGACTAAAGTTAAATTGTTCTGGTGCACCTTGACCGTTAACGGTCAGGGTGAGTTTGGCGGGTTCGCCGAGGCTGGTGAAGTTTGCCTGGACTTGGGAAGCATTCAACTCCGTCCAGATGATGTCAGGGCTACAGAGGACAGAAGGTAGCCATACCGACTCGGCCTGGACTCGGCCCACTGCCGATCGGGTGACATCCTCGCCACTTGCCTGCATGACTGGAAACAGTCCCAGCATTTTCCATTTTGCCGCCCCCACGCCATCGATGACCCGATCTGCACCCAAAACTGGCAATCCGTTCATCCAAGCCGTCGCCCACCAGATCATGCCGCGATTCCAGCAGATCACTTCCTCTGCCTTAAAGGAATGCCATTGTTTGCCGAGTTTAATTTCGCCGTGCATCCACAAACGAACGGCAGATGCGAGGGGAGTGCCGGGGGCGAGCGCCTGTTCCAGATAGCGACGGGCTAGAGCGGGAAGATCGCTTAGCAATTCAGTATCGAAAACCTGATTACCGCTCGATGCCGAGTTCCATAACTCATCTAAAGAAATTTCTTGGGTTTTAGTCATAAAGCTCAGAAGGTGAGGCCGGAAGGGATCACGGTATAGAAGATAGCCTATACTTTATGAACAGAGGTAGGAGTTTCAAGCAAAAAGGGTAAAATTCCGAGTTCAGAATTCAAAAGGTGAGAGTTGGAGAGCGATCGCTTCACTTCAATTGCTCTGACGAACCCGTCGCGCTAAAGAGAGGACTTTAGGACGCGCACCAGCTTTCATTGTAAAGTCTAGTCCAAACCGAAAGATTTCAGGCATATAGTATTCATCTTTTTCCCGAATAACTACACCGTTATCCTCCAATATCTTCATCTCATCTAGAGTTAGCCTAATATCCTCACGAAGAAAAGGAATCTTTTTGCTTTCTGAATCGAGACCTTTTAGTTTAGTGAAAATGCCCCTTAAAGCTGTATTTTCTACTTGAATTTCCTCAACTTTTTCTTTACTAGACTCAGGTAATGCACCCCTAATTGCAGTAGGGGCAAGGACACGATCTTTCCAGAAGCTATCGCTTACAGATTCTCTGGCAGCTAGATACAAAAGGCGTACTAAATCTCGTGCCTGAATTTGCCCTCTGAAGTCTGATAGAGCCGCAATTACATACCTGGCAGACCAAGCATCTTTGGAGCGCTCACTCCCTAACTTTTTACCCCATAAGGGAATTAGAGACTGAATAAGTTCCTCTTCACTATTATTGTGAAGTTTGTCAATGTTTAGATTTGGCAAAACGTCGGCCTTGTGGGCAACCCAAGCGACTAGCCTTAAAGCTTCCTCACTACTCCATTTCAGAGCATAAGGCTCATATCGAGCCATCATTTGAGCAGCATTTTGACGTATAGCAGCGAGCACGATATCACGCCGAACGAAGGTGATAATGCCTAAAGGACGACCGGGTTGCTGCTCAAGCCATTCAGGAACACCTTTTAACAATGCGCTCAATGCCTTCTGTTGATTCTCATTATTGGTAAAATCCTCGAAAAGATCTTCAAGACCATCCAAAACCACAACTAATTGATGATTAGCTGTAGCTAAGTGTTCCGTCAATCCTCTACCAGCACCAGTCTCCTTGGGCTTAAAGCCAACTCCCCAAGCAATGGTATCTAGCCAGCGTTCTCGCCACTGTCCTTCATGGAGGTTTAACTGTAATCCATCTCTAATATGATCACGAATAGCAACCATATCTTGTGGATCATTAAGACCTAAGTTCTTAGCAGCTCCCAAACGAGAATTTCGCACAGTTTCTTGATCAGCAGGTGGAAGATTTTCGGAAGTTAAAACTGGACAGATGATTGCCTCAGTTTGAGGCTCAATGCCGGATGTAGCCTGCAAAAAGTTTTGCCAGCTTTCGCTACGAATAATTTGTAGAAAAGTATAAGTTTTGCCCGCCCCTTTTGCACCAACAATCACAACAATAGGAAGCTGATGACGATGATCAGATGCTAAGCGGCGGAGAGGAGCAGTCGCAAGAAAACCTGTCTCATTGACTGTTTCTACCCCATTGACTGCTTCTGCAAATATTTGTTTCTTAGCAAAATCTCTTAGTTTTTCCCTCTGATGTAGCAGATTTGAAGCAGTTTCTTTTACTGGCTCACTTTGTTTAGTCGGCAACCACTCTAGAAGGGGGCGAATAGCATCTACGATTCCAGAACGTTGAAGTCTTACGATTACTTCATCCCAGTTTAGAGGAATCACAAGCAAGCTATTTACAAAAGGTGTTTTAATTTTGGGTGGTAAAACCCCTCGCTCTTCACTCACAAACGAATCAACAGTCTGGAGTAGTCTGAGATCTGCTTCTTGAACAAGGTCATCGTGTAGCCCATCTTCTGGCACTTGAGATACGATCAATGCTGGTAAAGGGTCGTTTTCTCGTGTGGATATAGCTCTAGCTGCTAGCAACTCTAAAAGTTGAGCAGTCCCTGCAACTGATTGTCCACTCGCTGTAGTTACGAATACTCTATAAACTCTTGGGTCTAGTAAAAGACCTGCTGAGAGTTCAGAGAGACCAGCACGAAGATCGATCAATACAGTATCTACAGCTAAAGCCTTGCCTAATTCTGCAAGAACTTGTGTGATCAAGAATGGATTTTCAGCACCTTGGATGATGTGTTCAGGTCGAATTTCTAGTGAATTAAGACCTCGATTGGAGCGGAATGAGGGTAGGAAGTAGATTCCATCAAACAGGGCACTTTGTAGTCGATCGGCTACTAACTGAACTGCATTTTCAGCCTGTGGAGATGAATCACTATGAGTCAGTGCCAATAAGTCTGAAAAAGAGACAGGTGGATAAGGAAGTCTTTGCTCCAATAGCCAGCTAATTCCTGGTGCCTCTAAATCACCATCAACCAATAGTACTTTTTGCTTAGCATCAGATAGAGCTTGTGCTAAGGCAATGATATGAGTTGTTCTTCCAACTCCCCCCTTAAATGAATGAAACGCAATTACTGGAGGGAGATCAGATGGGAAAGGTGTTGGAAGTTCTACATATTGCTGGAGGGGTACAAGTATCCCTGGTCTCGCTAGGCTTGGTTCACGTCTGAGAGTAGGTGGACTGTCCTGAGTTTCTTCAAACAAAATCGATAGTGTTCGCTCATTTCCAGGCAGGCTCTCTAAAACAATGAAATTTTCTATTGGAGAATCTGAGCTGGTTCGGAATCTAGGATCATAGATCTCACTCAACCATTCTTTAGCCTGTGCTTGTGCATCTGGACGAATGCCCATCGTCAGACCATCCCAGTAAGACCTCACCCAAACAAGCCATTCGGGCCAAGAAGCCCCTGCTTGAAGGCGAAGTAAGACTTCTTCAACATCAACCCAAGTGTAGAGTCGGATATCTGATGGAATCATCGGTTACTGTTCTCCTTAATCCAATTACAGACCTTCTCTAACCACTCGACTAGAATTTTTTGGTCTTGAGAATTGACACGAATACCATATCGCCAAGCTTGATGCGCCTTGCTCATCTCCCAACTTGATCTATCTCTATCCAGACGGAAACTAGGGATCTTAGGCTGAGATTTATCATTTGTATGGCCTATATCACCAACAACACTGCGTGGAAGTCGAAGTTCCTTAATTAACGGAGCAAAATTGTGGGATAACAGAGTCTGATCCTGAATTTGAGCAGTACTTGTCAGGCGATTTCGTTTCATCAGAATACTCTTTAGACCGCATTCTACTGAGTAGAAAAGGAGCAGATAAGAGCAGGCTTCCTTGGTTTCTTGGACAGCAGAATGATGTTTATGAAAAGCATGCCTCAAATCACTTTCACTAGCGTGTATCATATCTGTTCCCGAGTCTCTGTCCTTCTGTCTTTAACTTCCGTACTAAGATTTTAAGCTCAGAACTCGAAGTTTCACCCTCCACTCTTCATATTCCAACCTGTAAGCTTGAAGCATCGCCTTCTGAACGCCAAATTTCAACTTCAGCAGCCGAAACATCTGCCTTAGAACCGAAATCTCTGAGTTTGCAAGCCACAACTTGAGTTCCTGAACTCAGAACATTGCCCTCGGAACCGCAAACTTGAGCCTCTGAACTCGAAACTTTCTCTATAGCTTCGCAGAAGCAAGTTATGAAGCCTCAGATGACCTCTAAACTGGATATTGCCAGTCTGGAGACTAGAGGACATTCTACTCTACTAGCCCCCTTCTCTTTGCTCAGACTCAGTGGGCAAGCTCTTCTTTCGGAGTTCATCCGCAATCAGCACGATCGGTGGGCAAACCAGTAAAACCAGCCACTGCCAGGAAGTCAGAGCGCCTGTTCCAAAAATGTGTGAGAGCGGAGCGATGTTGATAATTGCCAGCAGCAGGCACAACTCAACTGCAATGCCGACCCACACCAGGCGATTGCTAAACCAGCCGATTTTGAAGATGGAAGCGCGATCGGAGCGGCAGGCGAAAATATTGCCCACCTGACAAGCCACGATCGCCGCCAGAGTCATGGTAGTTGCCTGCTGATAAATGGCAGTAATAGTCGGATCGGCAGTGTGAGCCAAAATGGCTGGAGTGACGCGCTGAAGATCGGCGATCGCATACCCATGACTCCACCACACCAGAAAGAATCCTGCCATGCCTGTGATCGCCTCAATCATGCCGATGAAAAGGTAAGCTCGGAGCAGTAGCCCCCGGTTAAGCAAGGGCTTGTTTTTCGGTCTGGGAGGTTGCTGCATGATCCCGGCTTCGGGAAGCTCTGCGCCTAGCGCCAGTGCTGGTAGCATATCGGTTCCCAGATCGATCGCAAGAATTTGCAAAATCGTTAGCGCCGGGGGAATTTTGAATACGACCATGGCCAGGAACGGCACAATTTCAGGCACATTGGAGGACAGAATATAGGTCATGAACTTGCGGATATTCTGATACACTGCCCGTCCCTGCTCGATCGCACTGACGATCGTGGCAAAGTTATCGTCAATCAACACAATGTCGGCAGCTTCCCGCGCCACATCCGTACCGCTCATGCCCATGGCAATGCCAATATGGGCTGCCCGCAGCGCCGGAGCATCATTCACGCCATCTCCCGTCACCGCCACCACATGACCGAGGGCTTTATAGGCTTCCACCAATCTCAACTTTTGCTCCGGTGCCACCCGCGCAAAGACTAGCTCTGACTTAGGATCGTGCAAAATTTGGCGGAGTTGGGCATCCGTGAGATGTCCCATGGCTTCACCCGTCACGACCCGCGCTTTGCCTCTAACTAAGCCGATGCGGCGGGCGATCGCCTCTGCGGTCAATCCATAGTCACCCGTCACCATCGTCACGGCAATTCCAGCTTGATGACACTGGGCGATCGCCTCTGCGACTTCAGGACGAGGCGGGTCTATCATTGCCACCAACCCAATAAAAGTCAGGTCATGCTCCAGGTTTTGCGCGTCTAGCAGTTCCTTGCCGCCCTTGCGAGCCGCGATACTCAAGACTCGATAGCCTTGGCTGGCAAGGCGATCATTCATTGCAGTCACCTGATCCCGATCGGCAGCAGTCAGTTCCTGGGGTTGCCCATCTTGCAGAATAAAGCGGCAGTGTTGCAACACCTCGACTGGCGCACCTTTTGTCACGCTGAGATTGGGAGCGTCGGTCTGCCACAGGTCGGAAGACTGCCAATCTAAAACCACCGTCATCATTCTGCGTCGAGAATCAAACGGCACTTCATGCAGCCTGGGCGATCGCTTTTGTAAAGCCTCAAGGTCTAGCCCTGCTTTCATCGCCACCACCAGCAACGCCGCCTCGGTCGGATCACCAATCTCCTGCCACTGACTGGTGCCTTTGGGGTGAATTAATTTTGCATTAGAACAGAGGGCGGCTCCTGCCAGCAGCAGATGGACTTTCCACGGTTCAACCGAGTCAGGAATCTGCACGTCTCCCTGAGGGCCGTAGCCCACGCCCGTCACGGCGATCGGGGCTGCATCGCTATTTCCTGTGGGAATCCAGAGGGCACAGACGGTCATCTCATTTTTTGTCAACGTGCCCGTTTTATCGGTGCAGATTATCGTGGTCGCACTCAAGGTTTCAACCGCAGAGAGGCGACGCACCAGCGCATTCCGTTTTGCCATCCGCTGAACGGCGATCGCCAGCGCCAGCGAGACCGTGGGCAGCAGTCCTTCGGGCACATTCGCAACGATGATGCCGATGCCAAAGATAAAGCTTTCTTTCACATCAATGCCAATCAGCAGGTAGCTCAGCAGGAACACCGTAGTTCCCATCCCCACTGCCAGGACGGTGATGAGCTGAACAACTTTGGTAATTTGCACCTCTAGCGTACTGGGTTCTCGTTTGACGCTGGCCGTTAAATGAGCCACTTGCCCAAATTCCGTTTGCGCTCCTGTCGCATTAACGACAGCCATGCCGCGTCCAGCGGCGACAGTAGACCCTGCGAAGACGAGATTAGTGACCTCAGCAGGTCGCAAAGTCTCCGATGTGACGGGTTCGGCATTGCGAGAAACAGGCAGTGACTCACCCGTGAGTACCGAAACATCCACATACAACGACTGACTGGAAACCAATCTGGCATCGGCAGAGATGCGATCGCCTTCTTCTAGCTGGATCACATCCCCTGAAACTAACTCCCGCGCCAGAATCGTCGATAAACTGCCATCTCGATAGACTTTAACTTGAACCGGGAGCACTCGTTTTAAGGCTGCTAATGCCTGCTCTGCCTGGTATTCCTGCCAAAAACTGAATGCCGCGTTAATCCAAATCACCGCCCAAATTGCCCAACCCAGTTCGGGGGTGCCAGAGATAAATGCCAGAATGCCTGCCACCCATAGCAGCAGTGCCATGAAGTGCGTCAACTGGTCAGTGAAGCGTAAGAGGAGCGATCGCCGTGCGGCTTCTGGCAACTCGTTGTAGCCATAGTGCTGAAGCCTGGATGTAGCTTCAGTCTCCGTAAGCCCCTGAGCAGAAGTGTCCAGGGTTTGATACACACCCTCGCTCGTTAGCGTCCAAATCGGATGATGGGAAGTCATTGGCAATATCTTAAGTTGGGGCCAATCACATCTCAGCGCGACTTCTCATCTGCTGGATCTCCCTCAAAGGGTTGAACTCCAGTCTCTGGATAGTGGTCGTCAGTGGGATTGAAAATCCGGAATGCTGCGCTGAAAATATAGCGGATGACTTGCTGAGGAATGATGATAATAGCGCGAATGGCGTTCTGTAATGTTTTGTTAGTAGACATAATAGTTTCTCTTGTTTGGAAGCCTTGAGATTTGCGTAGACATTAAAAGTGATATCAATAACGTGAACGACACCATTGATATCATCTGACATTAAGGAATAACCTTGAGTCGAACAGCTCGGTCTTACCAACTGCTATCCGAGATACATGCAACTTTAGAGGATGTTTTAAAAGTCCCGTCGCTGGTATAAAAACGGTATCGATCCCCCTATATCCCCGCACTGGCGCGCCGCTGCGCTAGAAAAAAGGGGGACTTTTTTTATAGACGCGAAGCGGCTTCCCGAAGGGTAGGGGGGCTAGGGGGGATCACTATGTACCTAAAATCACAACCGATCACTTTTAAAACATCCTCTTAGGAAGCCGTAGGCTCGAAGTGTTTTGTGTGTAGAAAAGTATTGCTCAATTGATCGGCATTTTCTCTCAAAATGTGCAGCATACCCCCTCGAATCACCATTTCCAGGTGCATCCGCTCTGCCAAAGCAGAAGCATGTTGGCCGGGTTTTCTCGCGGGTGCAGGTTCTCCAGCGATCGCGTAATAGTTAGGAACTTGACTGAGAACGTAGGCAATCAGCTTTTGCCGAAATTCATGAATCGAAAAAGCCGTCTGATAGGGATGTTCAGGATACTCCTCTAAAACATCGCCAATTTCTCGAAGCACCATGGGTAGCGTTAAATTGACCAACTCGTGTGCCATGTTTATCTCTGATTCAAGTTTGGGTAGTGGTATTGATGTAAGAATTTTTTGATAGGCGGGCGAAGCCCGCCCATCAAAAAATCCTTACCAATTTAGGACTATTCAAGTTTGCTGAAGCTAAAAACCACCGCTGATTAAACGGGCATATCGGTATAGCAGGAGTGACAACGCCAGTACAGCCCTCCCAAACGCATGTGTCGAAGTAAAATACCAGAACAGCAGAGACAGGTACGGCGGCTGCTCATGGAGCGATCGACCGCTGATGTATCCGAAATCTCCAAACTGCGATCGAGGTTCGAGTGCCCTACCAATGGGATTGAATCGGTTAATAAAGCGTTCATTTGACAATCCCTCAATTGATCGAGTCACCGTGTCAGATCTTTCCCAAAGTCTTTCACGGGTCTTCTATCTAAAGATGATAACTCCTGACGTTTGAAGTCGAGTATAAATAGATGTTTAATCTGTATAAGTTAAGTAAAAAATTCGGAACTCTTTATAAGCTTTCTCTGTAAAAGATTGGTATCTTAGAGGATGTTTTAAAAGTCCCGTCGCTGGTATAAAAACGGTATCGATCCCCCTAAATCCCCGCGCTGGCGCGCCGCTGCGCTAGAAAAAAGGGGGACTTTGAATCCAGTTCCTCCCTCTTTTATAGACGCGAAGCGGCTTCCCGAAGGGTAGGGGGGCTAGGGGGGATCACTCAGTGCCCAAAATCACAGCCAATCACTTTTCAAACATCCTCTTAGCTCTGCTGCCACTCCCTAGCTTCGAGTTCTCTCTGGGGCAGCAATAAAGTAGCTTCAATTTCTGCTCGGATTGGGGCTGTCACTTCACAATTGCTACAAAGACAGTCCAGCAGCAGTTGGTTAGCAGAGTAGTAGCGCTGCAAGACCTGCTGTTGCTCTGGGCTAAACTGCCAATTTCGATCCAGATGCCGATACTGGGCGATCGCCTTCCTCAGCTTTTCTTCCCAAGTGGCATGGTGTGTCTGCCACCAGGTCTGAAACCGTTTTTGGCTTTTCTCAGGGCTGGGCACCTGACCCTGAAGCTGTTGCAGAGATTTGTGGAGACCTGCATCCAGCACTGTCCCCAGAATATTGCTGAGGGCATCGCTACAGAGATGGGCATGGGCAAAGTCTGGGCATTGGTCGATCGCACATTTCAGCAGCACATCATCTAACGCGACATCTAGAAACATCCCTTGGTCAAGGGTGCAGGCGATCGCAAAGTCAGCCGCCTGATGGGGCGTTTTAGCCAGCGCCAGATAAAAGGCACGCACCGTTGCCTCTCTGTTTTCGGCTGGGAGCTGTGATTTTTGGCTTGCCCACTTCAAAAACTCTTGCAGATAGGGGTCTTGAGCCACCAACGCATCAATCTGTTGCTTCATCAACTGCATCAGTGAGTCGGCGCTTCGCAGCATCGCTGCCGTCAATAAAAAGATTTCATGCCAGTGCGGATCGGTCAGATGACTCACCAGCCCGCCCAATGCCTGCTCTAATGCCTGGAGGTTATGGCTGGCAACGATATTGCGCGCCGTGAAATATTCTTGAAACGCCAGATAGGAAAAGGAGAAAATGCCCCGTGCCCGTTCGGTCAGCAGCCCATGTTGGGACTCGATCGCCTTCAGCACCGATTCACTTTCGAGTTGCAGCTCTCCAGCGTCTGTCGCAGCATTGGGCAAATGTCGAATATAGTCCTCAATATGTTGCTCAACCACCCGCTGCTCAAAGAAATACTGACCTTGCTCAAACGTAACTGCGGCAAGCTGGCTCAGCAGTTTTAGCTTTTGAGGCAATAAAAGTCCTTGATAAATCTGATCGCGTTCCACCCCCCTGGACTCGTCCCACTTGCCCAGCAGTAGATCCAGCCCTTGCTTATAAAAATCCGATCGCTTCGTCGGAAATCGATCCTGCCCATGAAACACCCAGCAGGCAAGATGCAGAAATAGCGGAGTGACGACCATTTGACGAAATTGCCAGTTTTCCGCCAGATCTAGCTTTTGGATAAACCGTTTAGACTGCGCGACTCCAGCCCGAGCAGTCGTTTTGGTAAACGCCATAAACCACTTTTGGGCGAACGCGGCGATTTGCGCTTGCGTGAACGGGGCGATCTCGATATCGGTAAAGCCTCGCAGGCTGAACTTTTGAGCGGCGGTGCGGCAGGTCGTCACAAACCGATTTTTATGATATTTATCCGAAAAGCGGCGAATTTCTCTCAAGACCGCAGTGCTTTCCGGCTGCAAGACTTCATCGACGCCATCCAATAGCAGCAGCACCCGACCGGCTCGGAGCAACGTTTCAATCACAGTTGGGTTAACGATGCCAGCGATCAGGAATTCCTGACGCAGGTAGTTCAACAAGCTGAATTCGCCGCTGGTTCTAGACTCTTCAGCAAAATGCCGCAGCGTGATGAAGATCGGCACCCGCGTCGCCTCAAATGCGCCCTGACTGCATTGAATCGCAAGATGTTGCAGAAAGGTGGTCTTACCAGCCCCCGGTTTGCCCAACACTCTCAGCCTGGGATGGGTTTCAACGGCTAGCATTCCGTTCATTTGGGTCTGATCAACCTCACCCAAGCCCATGCGATCGAAATCTTCCCGTTCAACAGCTTTCAGGTTAGCCACCTCTAGCTGCTGCTGACTGGCAATAGACTCCAAAATATTGACATCAATGTAAATATCATCCAGGTTGACGGGATGGCTGATGTCTAATAGCTGCAAGATGCCACACTGGTCTTGGATGGTATCCCGATGTTGCGATCGCACCTGCGCCACTAGAGCATCAATCTTCAGAGGGACGATCGCCTCTTTTTCAGGAAATTCTGCGGGCGGATCGAGGGCAATCTTCCGCCACTCTAAATCTAAGATCGAACAAATCTCCGTAAAAACCTGACGCTCGACGGGTTGCCCAGTGAAAAATCGCCAGATTGGCTGACGAGTCTTTAAGTTGATTTCCCCTGCTAAGTTTTCCTGTGTCCACCCCTTGATGGCAAATGCGCGTTTAGCCTGTTGAATTCCGGGAAGTGATAATTGGAGCGATCGCTTGACCATAAAGAGAAAAGCTCATGTTAAAACCCGAAATTCAAGCTTTTATGGACACTGGTCATGTTGCAGACTCTTCTCTATTGAGGCTTTTCATCTCAATGAAATCATACAAAATCCACAGAGGTTTTTTATCCACCATCAGACTGAAATCAAATCAAACATTTTTGCTGTGGAAAATAGACTCTATGTATAGCCATAGTCATAAAGCTTAGGAGATTTCTAGCAAACAAATTACCCGCTGTCTTCGACTCCGCTCAGCCAGCTTGCACCCTGAGCGGAGTCGAAGGGTAAAATCTTTGCCGGAAATCGCCTTAGGACAGCCAGCGTCATTCCCGCGCAGGCGGGAATGACGCTGGCATGTCCTAAGCTTTATGACTATGGCTATACCTTTAATTTCAGATCAATTCAGCAGGTTAGACAATGCGGATTTTGGTTGTAGAAGACGATAGCCAATTGGCAGAATCTCTGACTGAAGCACTGATGGTGCAGCGATACATTGTGGACTCGGTTAAAGATGGTGAAGCTGCTTGGGATAAAACACAAGCATTTGTCTATGATTTGATCTTGATGGATGTAACCTTACCGAAGTTAGATGGCATTCGTTTATGTGAACGGTTGCGCGATCGCGGTTATTCCTCCCCTGTGTTAATGCTCACCGCCCGTGATACTAGCTTAGATAAAGTAATTGGGTTAGACGCTGGGGCAGATGCTTACATGATGAAGCCGTTTAATTTACAGGAGTTATTGGCGCAGATTCGGGCATTGCTACGTCGTGGACAGTCTGGTGCAAGTCCAATTTTAAGCTGGGGTGATCTGTCGTTAGATCCCGCTACTTATGAAGTCATGTATGGGCGATCGCCGATCCGTCTCACGCCTAAAGAATTTGCCCTGATGGAAGCCCTGTTGCGCTATGGCAAACGGGTTTTGAGTCGAGCGGCGATGATGGAACGGGTTTGGACTTGGCAAGAGTTGCCAGAAGAAGACACCATCAAAACCTACATCAAAAATTTGCGGGCGAAACTGCAAGCCGCAGGCGCACCAAAAGACTTGATTGAAACGGTTCATGGCGTAGGCTACCGCTTAAAAACACTCGAAAAGTAGCGTGACGCTGCCAGCACAAGGTAGAGCAAACATCGCCGACTGAAATTGGGTAGTCCTAAATTGGTAAGGATTTTTTGATGGACGGACTTAGCCCGCCCATCAAAAAATCCTTACATCAATACCACTACCTGAAATTGAAGCATGGATGAGATTAGCAGTCTCTGCATGATGCCCGCATGGCTACCTGCTCAGCACTGCAAATTTTATCGCTGTGGAGAAATCCTAACATTCTCCACGATTTCTCTACCTCAACATCCCTGAAATACACACACAGGTTCTATACGCTGAATCCATGAATTTTGAACAGGCGATTTCCAAGAGATATGAGACACGCCATCAAGAGCAGCGAATCAAAATTCTGTAGCTTACGATGCAATTTTACTTTCCATTCATTCAATTGTAAAGGTGAAAGCGATGACCATTCGTAGACGACATTTTCTTCAGTTGGGTGCGGGAACAGCAGTGGCGATCGCCGCTCATGGCTGTACCCAACCTCAAGCCCAGCTTCCAAGCCAATCGACCGCAGGTGCGGCTACAAGTAGTTCAGAGAATCCTGGCAAAATTTCGATTGGCTTTTGGCCAGTTGCGGCTGGATTGCCCCTGTTCATTGCGGAAAAGCAGGGGTACTTCAAGGATGCCGGATTAGACGTGGAAGTGGTGAAGTTTGCTTCGGCTAACCAGATTGCAGAGTCTTTGATTGCAGGACGGCTTCAGGGCACCGGAAACGGGGTTGCCAGCGGTGCACTGGGGTTGTCTGAAATCGCGTCACCCGGGTTGTTCAAAATTATTGCGGCGAATCCCAGCAATGTTGATCACAAACTTGAGCAAGTGATTGTGGCCAAAGACAGCCCCATTCAGTCAATTGCCGATTTGAATGGCAAGAAATTTGCATCAGGCCCAGGGGCACAAAACCTGGCGATCGCTCAGGCAATCCTGGCAAAAGCGGGGGTGAGCGATCCTCAGGTGCAACAACTCGAAATTCGGCAGCATGTAGCGGCGATCGAGTCTGGGCAAATTGATGCGGCTTACACGCTGGAACCAACAGGAACCGTGGGTGAGGTGAAAGGAATTACTCGTGTTCTGGAATATGGGGTAGTTTCTAAGTACATTTTGGGCAATCCGAAAGCTCCTTGGTTTGGCGGTGCGGCAGCACTCAGCAGCGAATTCATCGAACAATATCCATCCACAACCAAAACCTATATCGAAGCGTATCGTCGCGCTATTCAAGATATTCGCGATAACCCAGATGAGGTACGGCAACATCTGGTAGGC
>JBBQFG010000127.1:0-14537 GCA_038321765.1 Elainellales cyanobacterium | reverse complement strand
CGATGCCGTCATCGGCGACGAACTGTTTGCCTCCACCAGTCCCCACTTTAGCGCCCTCGACATCAACGTAGAAGAAATGGCAGTCTATTTAGAGAAACAGGGAGAATAAAGGAATACAGGAGAAAATCAAACGCGATCGCCCCTCGCGCCTCTCGCTGTTCCTGCAATGCCTAGCACAGCGCTCCTCGCAACCCTTGATGGCCTCACCGATGCGGCCTTGCGGAGGGGGTGTGGGGACGAAGCCTGTTGGCTCGGACGCTAAACGCCCTAATGCAGTTTCAAAACTTGTGTACGCAGCACTTTCCAAGTGCTATACACGGCAGATTCTTTGTCCCAATCACGGCTGCGTAGGCGCAGGGGCAACGCCGGGAGCAGGTTCTACAGGTGGAATAGCAGGAGGAACAACCTCGCCCGCAGGAGCGGCGGGAGCTGGAGCGACAGGCAAGCCGTCAATGGGTGGTGCGACGGGGGGCACAGGAGGCGCAACGGGAGGCGGTTCAACCGGGGGAACTGGAGACAGTTCAGGGCTGGGAAGCGGAACAGGGGCGATCGGCGCAGGTGCCAATGCGGGTGGGGTAGCGGGAGCTAAAGGAGCCGGAGCAGTCTGGGGTGCGGCGGCTGGGTCACCCAATATGCTAGGAGCACCCGTGTCGAATACACCCGCGACGCAGGCAATCATCATAGTAGCTAAGGTACCGATAAATAGAGCCTTCCAGCCCAGTTCAGAAATGTCTTTGCGGCGAGACGGAATCAACGCTGTAGTGCCGCCAACAAAGATGCCAACGGAGGCGAGGTGGGCAAAGCCAGAAAGGGCGTAGCTGACAATTAGCAGAGCGCGGTTGCTGATCAGCCCGTCATTGGCGGCGGCAGCAAGAGCCTGGTAGGGCGGAATAGCAGTTTCAAACAGTCGTCGCCCAATAATGACCGAAGATGTCCACAGTTCGTTCCATTCCAACGAAACTCCGGTTAGAACCGTTAGCGGTAAAAACAGCGCCCCTAAAATATTTTGCAATGTGATGACTTCGAAGATGCTGCCAATTGGATCAGGCAAGCCAGCCAGTCCACCAAAAATCTGGTTGATCAGGTAGACCAAGCCGAGAATTAAAATCAACACGGCAGCAATAGAGACTGCCATCTTGACCCCATCCAACGCTCCCATGATGGCAGCATCTAAGGGGCTAACGCGTTCGATGGGTTCTCCAGCAACGCTATCACGGTAAATCAGGTTGCCATGTTCATCATATTCTTCTGCCGAATCGGTCAGCATCTCTTCATCGGGAATGCCGTTGGCTGTTAATGGCACCGCTGTCTCTGGCACTAAAATTTTGGACAGCACAAAACAAGCGGGAATCGCCATGATGGATGCCGACACAAGGTGCCCCAAAATGTTGGGGAAGACAGGACGGAGAAAATTAACGTAAATAGCTAAAGTGGACGAGGCCGCAGTACCGAAGCAACAGGCAAGAATGGCGCAGAGTTCACTGCGGGTCATTTTTGCCAAAAATGGCTTAACGACGATCGCCGCTTCAATGCCCACAAAAATGTTGGCGGCTCCGCTGAGGGCTTCGGCTCCACTTAAGCGCATTGTGCGGTAGAACACTTTGGCAAAAACATTGGTGATGACTTGAATCACGCCAATGTTATACAGCAGTGCCATCAAGCCAGAAAAGAAAATGACGGCGGGTAGGGCACGAAAGGCAAAAATGTAGCCCAGTTTAATGCCGCAGAAGCCCGGGACAAGTTGCCCTGCTGATCCAGGCGCGCAGGCACCGCTACCAGGAAGGGGAGCCAGAATCAACGGTTCGACCAGGGAGCCACCGGGCAGCGGCGGATTGGGAATTAGGTTTCTGCCAAAGATAAACTGTGCGCCAAAATCTGCCGCGTCAAACAACACGTTTAGCAAGTTGCTAAACCCTTGCAGCGCCAATCGTGTCAGAGGAAAGGTGAAGACCAAAAAACCCAAGATCAGTTGCAGCAAAATCCCCATGATCACTACGCGCCAGGGGAAGTATTTGGGATTGCGATTTTCGGAAAACAGCCAAGCGATCGCACACAACCCAAAAATTCCTATAAAGGAAATGGCATTGAGATAGGACATCGAAACTCATCCTTCCTGACAAAGTGATCTCAAAGTGACTCAACAACTGATCTAGCCCATGACCTGAGTAATGTTCCAGGCTTGTCGGTTAGACCATGTAATTCCCTCGCCTTGGATTTTACATAAGAGCTGGTTAAAAAAAACAATTTTGTGGGATAAAGCAAAACTTTAAGCCAATTATTTGGTCACTGGTTTAAACCCGTGATCACCCAGTTCACCGGGCTGGTTGCCCCAAATTACCTTCAAAAGTATGAATGGCATCGCTAGGATAGTGAGTATTCAACCTCACTCGTCACTACACCACATGGATGCATTTGCACCAACTCCGCCCGATTGGATTGAATCGGCGGTTCACGCATGGGAGTTTTGTTGTCCTGCTTGTCGAGCAGCTTCTACAGAGGCGCAGCAGGTTTGGATCAATCGGCGATCGCCCGTCTTTACCGATCGCCAAGGTCGTAAATGGCAAGAGTTTTACCACTGTCACTGTGGCACCGCATGGTGGGCTTGGAGTAGCGATCGCCCTCCCAGCGAATTTACCTCTGACGTTACCCCACCAGAACCCACCGAATTGTTTTGGCGATTAGACGATAGTCTCCCAGATGTTTATGGATCAGAGTGAGGGGCTTTTGCGTTCGTAGCCTAGGTCATCTGCAACAGCCACAGGCTTGAGCGCACTAGACTAGCGGATAATCCTGCACACAGCGGCACCGTTCCTAACCACGCTAGGGCAATTCTTTGTACCGTTTTAAGCTGGACTTTTTCCATGCCTTGCACCAGTCCAACTCCCACCACCGCGCCCACTAGCGCATGGGATGTAGACACGGGTAATCCTGCGCGACTGGCGAGCAAAATTGTTGTTGCGGTTGCCAGTTCGGCACAGAAGCCGCCACTGGGCTGAAGCGCAATAATCCCTTCTCCAATGGTGGCGATTACGTTTTTGCCCCATGCAGCTAAGCCGCCCACAATACCCAGTCCGCCCAGCACCAACACCCACAGGGGAATGTCAGCTTCTCCTGTAGGAATAACACCTGTGCGTTCAATGGTGGCGATCGCCGCTAAGGGTGCGATCGCATTTCCTACGTCGTTTGAGCCGTGGGCAAAGGCAACAAAACACGCACTCACGATTTGAAACCGTGCCATGATGCGTTCTACGAGTTCGTTGGCTGCGGGCGGAAGGGGTTGATTGATTAACTGTTGATTGGTTAAATGCACCCAACTCCGCATTGTCCAAAGCGTCAAGCTTAAAGTGGCGATCGCTCCAATGCTGAGGGCAATGTCGTGCGCTGGCAGTGGCAACCCCAAGGGTTCCAGCGGCGATATCACCGAGGGCAATACAATCACCCCAAATACGCTAATCACTGTCACACTGAGCCAGGGAATCCATTCGGCAACGACCTGTATCGGCTGGGAATTGTGTAAAATCCACCGTTGAATCAGGCGATAGATCACGGCGGCGATCGCCCCACTCACCAACGGCGTAAACACCCAAGTAACCGAAATGATGCCCAGCAAATTCCAGTTTACAGCGGCCACGCCTGCCACCGCCCAGCCAAATCCAGCGATCGCGGCCACCGTCGCATGAGACGACGCAACGGGTAATCCCAACGATGTTGCAACTTGCAGCCATACTCCACAGGTCAGTAGTACCACCACCATGCCCAGAGAAAAGACGGGCACTGCATCGACAAAAAGATCCGGATTTACTACGGATGCGGTCAAGGTGGCAGACACGCGGCGGCCAAAAAACACCGCTCCACCCAACTCTAAAACCCCGGCGACTAGTAAGGCCTGACGCAGCGAAATCGCCCCTGAACCCACTGAGGTACCCATTGAATTTGCAACATCATTCGCTCCCAAATTCCAAGCGACGTAGAAGGCGATCGCTCCCGTCAACATCACTAGCATCATGGGTTTGCCATCCAAATTCAAAAAGGCATTGATGCATGAAGTCTAATTGAAAAATGCTGTCGTAAACGCTGTCATAATAAGTTAGGTGATCATTCTGAACTCAAAGTCTTGCACGTAACTGACTAATGAAACCGCGATCGCGTCCCATAGCTTCTGCAACATCTTCAAAAGACGATACTCAACCCGCTGCACTACCCATATCGCAGCAGGCAATCGAGCAGATTGCTCAACGATTGAACCAGTTGCCCACAAAAGAGAAAGAATCTTGGTCAATTCGAGAGGCGATCGCCTACTTAAGCAGTGCGATCGCCTCTGCGTTGACTAAAGGCTATAGTCGCAAGGAGATTGCCGCTATTATTCGCACCGCAGGGATTCCCGTTTCCGATACATCCTTAACCTATCAACTGTCGCAGCTAAGCTTAGACAATCAGACGAAGGCTGCTAACGCAACTCAAACCCGTCGGCTGAAAGCTAAGATTTCCCAACAGTCTCCAATCGTTGCAACAGGTTTTGCTCTGCCATTCGACAGGGCTTCTCGGATTAGCGCTGCTGATTCTCCTCACATTCCCCGCGACACCGTTGAAGATGTAATCTCCTACCTCATTAGCGATATGTAATCGAATTGCATCAAGAACCGACAATCATTTCTAAGTAGGCGGGCGTAATTAAGCATAAAACCCTAAAAGTCTGCGCCGTCCGTGCAGCGGGCGGCGCAGACTTTTAGAATCTTGTTTTTATTTAAGTTGAACTACTTAACTGAGTGAAGCTAGTTATTTTTGTGAGAGGTGCACCGAGCGTAGCTCTCACAAAAATGACTAGCTTCACTTGAAACAACTATTCCATGGTTTGCTGAAACAATAGTTGAATCTGTAGAGCAACCTCCCGTCATACAAATCGTATGAATTTCCAGCAAATTTCTTGTTTGTAGATGATTGAAACGCTTGTCTTTTGGATAGACTAGACTATCTCTCTACAAAATACGATCTGACGCTAGAGTCCATCTCTACTGACGCACGATCCTTAAACCATTCCAAATACGATCTTCGCTACTATGATTACAACCAAGAAGCGCCTACCTGGCTCCGTTAGTGTTCAGCAATCTGCCATCAAACAAGCAACGAATTTGCTAGAACAACTTCCCGAAAAACCTAAGGAGATTTGGTCTCTGCGAGAGGCAATTGACCTATTGCAAGACTCCATTACCACAGCACTCGCCCGTGGATACAGCCACGAGGAAGTGGCAACGATGTTGGCAGATCAGGGAATTAAAATCAGTGTCTCATCGCTCAAACGATACTTGGCCTCCATCAAGAAAGATAAGGTAGAAGGAGCGGCTGTAAAACCTCGTCGCCCTCGTCGGACAGCGGCTCAAAAGCAAGCCGAAACAGGCTCCCAATTGGCAGCGACTCCAGAACCCCTTTCAGACCCTTCAGACCAACCGCTGGAAGCAGGTTCTACTGCTCCTGCTTCTACGACAAAGCGCACGACTCGCCGCCCCACTTCAACTCGCGCAAAAGCTTCTGCTAGGGTTAAATCTACCTCTGCCCGAACCCGAAAAAAATAAGCTTGATGTCGTCTTCAAATTTTTGGGGCTTTCGTTGTGGCAGCATCGCAGCGGCAAAACTGCTCTTTTACAAGAGACTATTAGATTTCATCTAATTTTTCTGCGTCAATCCAGCCAGTCAGCGACCAGTAGCTCCTTTGACTAGCGGCTAAAAGTGGTGACTTGTTGAACAGTGCAAAATTCAACTTGTCTAGAGAGAAGTCTTGCATTGATGTCCGTTGCCCCTAATAATGAAGCCTAATATAGGCTAAACATTTATTTGATGACTGACTCCCTTCAGTTAGGTCAGCTTAATCTCATCTGACCTCCATTGAGGTGTGCTTCAAATGTTTTGTTTTTAGAAGGTTGGGCTGAGCGTGCCCTTCCAAAACGAAAATAGCAAGTTTAGAACAGGCCTTACTTCATCACCTTTTTAGGAGGCTCCATGACCCATCGTCCGATCATTCTTGGCATTGTCGGTGATAGTGCTGCTGGCAAAACAACGCTGACTCGAGGCATCGCCCAAGTGCTGGGTGAAGAAAATGTCACAGTCATTTGTACAGATGACTATCACCGCTATGATCGGAAGCAACGAGCCGAGATGGGGATTTCTGCCCTGCATCCTGACTGCAATTATCTAGATATTATTCAGCAACATTTAAGTCTTCTGCGTACAGGGCAACCCATTCTCAAGCCTATCTACAATCACACTAGTGGTGTGTTTGACCCGCCCGAGTATATTAAACCCAGTCAGTTTGTGATTGTAGAAGGGCTGCTGGGCTATTCTACGCGAGGAATGCGTGATAGCTATGATGTCAAAGTTTATTTGGCACCCCCCGAAAGTCTGCGGACGACATGGAAGGTCAAGCGAGACACCCGTAAGCGAGGTTACACGGAGGCGGAGGTGCTAGAGCAATTGCACAAGCGTGAAGCTGACTCAGATGCATTCATTCGGCCTCAGCGAGAGTGGGCGGATGTTGTAGTGAGCTTTCATCCGCCGAGTGACACTAACAATCAAGATGACCTTTTGTTAGACGTACGCTTAGTGCTCCGTCCGACTATTCCTCACCCCGATTTCAGTACTATCTTGCACGCTAAGGGTAAACATCTTGGCTCGGCAGTTCGGCTAGAGCTTGATCGAGATATGGGTAAACCCGTAGATGTGTTAGAAATTGATGGTCAGGCTACGGATGAGCAAGTCCGAAAGTTGGAGCGCATGCTCTGCACAGAGGTGCCCTATTTAGGAAAGTTTTGTAGCATAGAAGGTAACTCTGGCATTGGTAAAGTTGTGGGAACGACGGGAGAAGTGCTTCAGAGCTACCCCCTGGCCATTACGCAGCTATTGATTACCTATCACATGCTGAAAGCTGGGAATATTCAAGCGTCCAAGGTGTAGAAGGCGTAAGGCTTGAGCCGGCGTAGTCTTGGTCGCTGAGAGCAAAACGAGTTCTTTTTGATAGCTAATTGATAGCTAGGGTTGCCGCAAAACAACCGTAAAGGTGGTTTGTCCGTTGCTGCTGCTGACGTTGATGGTGCCGTTGAGGTGAGCCACCCGGCGTTTTACCAGGGCTAGCCCCAGCCCGGTGCCGCCATGTTTCCAGGGGTCGTTGTTAGGAATTCGATAGAACTTTTCAAATATCCGATTGTACTCTTCTGGAGAAATCTCAATGCCCGTATTGGTAACACTGATCTGAAGTCTAGACCCTAGACTATCCGATTCTTCTGTCTCATCTTCCTCCTCGATCGCCCGCGTTTTCACAACCACACATTCCCCTGCCGCTGTATATTTACAGGCGTTGTGGAGTAGTTCGGTGAGAATGCGCTCCAAATGAGTAAAGTCAGTGGTCAGCAGGATTGGAGTAGGAGGCAGATCAAACTCTAGAGATTGATGTTGAGTGTGGGCACGTTCTATGAACGGCTCGGCAACGTGCAATAGCCAGGGCTGTAGTGGAAGGGTAATGAGCAGAAGCGGTTCGGTCTGGGAATTAAGGCGAGACAGATCTAGTAAATCGTTGATTAATGACGTTTCGCGATCGCACTCATCGCGCAAGATCTTGAAATACTGCATTGTCCGATTTCTCTCGCTGACCAACATTTCGTCATCTTGCAAGAGTATTTCTAGCATTTCGGTTGCCATTTTAATGTTGGCCATCGGCGATCGCAGCTCGTGTGATACCGTGCTGAGAAAGTCATCTTTAAGACCATTGAGTCGTTCTAATTCTTGTACTTGATGCTGAGCCGTTTGATATAAATGCGACTGACGGAGTGCGATCGCACACTGGTTTGCGACTTGATGCACCAGCCGAATTTCTAACTCATCAAACTCTTCACCCTGAGGCTTAAATAGCCAAATGTCGCCTAGCACCCCATGGTCATCCATCATGGGGCAGGCTAATACAGTCAGATGTAGTTTGATCGCATTCGCATAGTAAAAGTCAGGGAGTGAGCCAACACAGCAAAATTGAACGCATTGCCGCTGTAGAAGTTGCGATCGCACATCGGGCAGTGCAAATAGGGGCAGCACCGTGCCCTTAGCCGACGGCTGTCGTTCAGTCCGAACATATTCGTGGCAAACTGTAACGGTTTTGGTACTGAAATTGTACAAACCAGCATCACAGCACTCTACTCCCAGAGCCGTGCCCAATTGCTCTACAGCAGTCTGCAAAATTTGATTTTCGTCTAGGCTGTCGCGCACTTGATCAGTAATGTGCTTTAGAGAGGCTTCTAAGTCTAGGGCGCGCTGGAGTTGGCGGGTGCGGAGGTGAACCGTTGATTCGAGCTGGGTATTGAGCAGAGTCACCTGCTGATAGAGTTCCGATTGCTGAATGGCGATCGCCAATTGATCTGTCAGGGTAGTAGCCAGCTCTACTTCCCAGTCCTGCCACTCGCTGGCGGATGTTTGCATCTGGCTGAGGCTGAGACTGCCCCAGGTGAGTGAGCCAATTCGCAACGGCACCAGCAGCCATCTCCCTGGGAATAGTTGTGCTTGTTGCTGATTAAAACCTCCTGCTGCTGTCCGGTTATCGTCTAAGCGAACGACCTCGCCGCGCTTTAAAATCTCGGCAAGCGGATTGTCCTGATCGGGAATTTCTTGCCCTAGTCGAGAACTGATATCTGGCGTTTGGCAAAATTCAGCTTGCACTACCCAACTGGCACACTCTGGTAAATATTGCACCAATGTCACCCGACTGACACCCAGCAGCCGTCCCGTTTCTCTGACCGCCGTCTCAAAAATGGTTGGCAAGTCGAGCGAATTACGAATCGCTTGGATGACTTGATGCAGAACAGCCTGACGCTGCGCCTGAAGGTGGAGTTGGGCTTCTAGGTGCTTGCGCTCGGTAATGTCTTGGGTGGTGCCAACTAACCGCACCACGCGCCCTTGAGCATCTCGAACGGGTTCTCCCCGCACATTTAGATGTCGTCCCAAACCCTCTGGCAACGGTAATAGGAGTAAATCCAATTCATAGGGTACTCCAATGGTAATCGCCCGTTCTACTGCGATCGCCAGCCGCTCCCGATCGGCAGGCACAAATTTTTGTAAGAGTTCTGAGTAGCTGGGTTCCGGCAGGGCTGGATTCAAACCGTAAATGCGGAAGTTTTGCTCTGACCAAACAATTTTTTGGGCTGCGATATTAAATTCCCAACTGCCGATTTGAGCTACCTGTTGAGCAGTTGATAGCAAGATTTGACTAGCTTCAAGCTGCTCTTGTGCCTGTTTGCGCTGCGTTACGTCTTCGGCAATGCCAGCATATCGGTAGATCTGGCCTAATTCGTCTTTGACCGCAAAGCCTCGGCTCCGAATCCAACGCAGGGAACCATTGGTATGAAAAATTCGGTATTCCAAGTCATACTGGCCTGCTTGACGCAGTTGAGCGATCGCCGCTTCAAGGCGAGCTAAATCATCAGGGTGCACTGCCTCTAGATGGGCGATGGGCGATTGATATGCACTAGCACACGGGCGACCCCAAACTGTTTCATAGGCGGGGCTAATGTACAGCAGTTCCCCAAAGAAATTGACCGTCGTAATCCAAAACACGACATTGATATTCTCTGCAAGCTGACGGAAACGAGCTTCGCTTTCTCCTAGCGCTAATTCTGCGTGCTTGCGGGCGGTAATATCGGTGGCGACAGCAGTCACGAGCCAACAGTCTTGAGCCTCATCGCGCCGAGACGACGTGACGTTTGAAATCCACCGCAGGCTGCCGTCTTTATGACGAAAGCGATATTCTACAGCGCTGGTCTGTTCGGCAAAAAAATCTTGAAATCGAGGCTGGATAACTGCTTCTACATCGTCTGGCAAGATGCGCGATCGCCAAAGTGACGGCTCGGCCAGCATTTCGGCTGCTGTAAAGCCAAACACGGCTTCGCACCCAACCGAGCGGTATTCGTATTCCCAGGTTTTGTCGGCAAAGACGCGAAAGCTGGTGATGTCGGCGATCGCACTATCCAGTACGGCCTGTAGCCTCGCCTGACTTTGCTGTGAGATCCGCTCTAGCCGTTTTTGCTCCGTAATATCTCGAATCAGCGCGTAGTATCCCTGCACTTGCCCCTGTAGATCGAGGTTAGGCACCAGCGAAGCGGCGATGTAGCGCGATCCCCCAGTCTGATAGGGCATTTCTATTTCATAGGTAACCGAGTACCCTGCCAAGGCGCGTTCAATGTAAGGTTTTGCAACTTGGTAGGCCTCTGACCCAATCACATCCCCAACAAACTTGCCGCAAAGCTGTTCGCGACGACAGCCAAAAAAAGTTTCATAGGCTTTGTTAACAAACCGATAGCGCTGGTCTGCGTCGGCGTATGAAATCAAGACAGGCAGCGCATCGGTCAACAATTGCAACTGGATTTCGCGATCGCTTTGGATCGGGTCAACCCAGCGATCGCGCTGGCTGGCGGTCGGCTCGGCGGTTGGTTTAGTCAGCGGTTCAACGGGCAGGGCGGCGTGACCCACCAAGACGACACCCGTTCGCTCATTAGTTTGCACCACTTGGGCGGAGATCGTAACCGATAGCGGCGGGCGATCGCGACGCTCTAACCAACCGTTCCAGAGAGGGGGGTTAGCTGGCTGCATCTGGGGGTCTTGCAGAAGGGCAGCGTATGCAGCTTGAAAGGCAGGCTGGTCTGGTAGAGCAACGAACTGGTGAAGCGATCGCCCCATCATCTCTTCTAGCCGATAGCCCAACATATCTAGCCCAACCTGACTGACCGATTGAATGGTGCCGTCTGGTTGCAGGACAAAACACATAGCGGGAATGTGGCGACTTAGCGCTCGATACCATTCCAGGTCGGATATGTGTGCAGTAGTCGTGTTGGGGCCGTAGTCACCTGACTCAGTCGATTGAACCGGGCTAACAGTTGGCTCAGGCGTGTTGGCAGCAGGCTTGATGCCCTCCGAAGAAGGCATATCGGGGACTTCTGGTGCTGGTGGGAAAGGGCGATCGCTCACGTTGTAAAAATTGAAGAACAGCTCAAGGACAAACGTGACCGACCAACCAAAAGTAGCGGTGTTGGTGTAATGCTTTTTTGGAAGCGATGGTTTGCCATCGCTTCCAAAAAAGCATTACAAGCTTAGAACTACTCTCAAAAATGAAGACTCTGAACAATAGAAGCAGAGTACTGGAAAGGATCTAGGATGCTGCTCTAGTTGATAGCATTCCCCAGCACTATAAGCATACAAGCACTAAAAAACACCGCAAAGCTTAACGGTGTTGCTGATTTCATGTATATTTTTTTGAAAGGGGCGCGGAGCGCCCCTTTCAAAAAAATATACCCAGATTAAGCAATGCCCTAATCTAATAGCGTTCTAGGAGCAGCTTCACTTCTGACTCCAGATCCATTTCTTTAAGTGCCTGCCATTCGGCTCGGCGAACTGCCAAAAATGCGGCTGCCAAGTCCGTACCCAAAGCCTCTAGCAACACCGGATTTTGGCTAAGGTGGGCGATCGCCTCTCCCAGATTAAGCGGTAGGCGATCGATCTGCCGCTGTTGGCGCTCTGCCTCTGATAAATGACCCGGATCAACCGCGATCGGCTCGCCCGGTGCCAGGTTGCGCTCAATTCCATCTAAACCAGCGGCGATCGCTCCCCCCAAGGCCAAGTAAGGATTAGCCGAGGCATCCACTGTTTTAATTTCAAAATGGGTGGGGCTGGGTGGGTTAGGGTTGCTGGGCACCCGCACGGCGGCCTCCCGATTATCAACCCCCCACGCCCGAAAGGCACCGCTCCAACCGTGAGGCTGTAAGCGACGGTACGAATTGGGACTAGGAGTAGTGAGCGCCATCAAAGCAGGCAAATGTCGCAAAATGCCACCGATAAAGAATAAAGCAGGTTTAGACAACCCCTGGATACCTGCTACTTTAGCGACCTCTGATGATTCTGATAGTTCTGACGTAATTGATGCTGACGTAACATTGCGCCCTGCTTGCCATAAACTGAGGTGCAAATGACAGCCACTCCCGGCCTGGTCAGCAAAAACTTTGGGTAGAAACGAAGCTGTCAGCCCATGTCGCAAAGCTACACCCCGCACCGTTTCTCGAAAGACAATTTGCCAGTCTGCTGCTTGCAACGCATCAGTATAGCGAATCGAAATCTCATGCTGTCCATGCCCCGACTCTGGATAATACCGCTCAACGGGAATGCCCTGTGTCAGTAACGCCTCGGTAATGTCATCAATTACCACCTGGTTGATGTTCATGGCCAGGGTAGACGCAAATAGGGTATGGTCTACCGGGACTTTCTCACCACTCGGAGCAGTCTGTAATAGGTAAAACTCGTTTTCAAAGGCGGCTTGAATCTGGAACCCTGCCTGTTGCGCCTGGGCGATCGCCCGCTGTAAAAATGCTCGTGGACATAGACCCCACGGCTGTTGATGCAGCCGCATGTCGGCCATGACGCTGGCGTGTCCCGGCGCGTAGGGCAACCGTTGCAGGGTGCTCCAATCGGGGACTAACCACACTTCACCGACAGGGCCTAGTCCGCTATCGGGGGCGATCGCATCTCCCATAACCGTCACCCCCTGTTGCGCCATGGAAATGCCGATTCCGTCAACGTAATGCTCAGCCAAAAACCCGACGTGAAAAGCTTTAGCTCGAATCAAATTGGCATTGTCGCACCAGACCAAGCGCACAAACCGAATGCTATTTGCGTCTAAGAACCGTGCTACAGATGATAACGACGGTAGCGGTAGCGAACTGCCCATGAGGTTGCAGGTGAAGGCGGTAGATTTATTTACTATCAGTCGATTAAACCGCAGATTGGACTGTTTGCGTGCATGCATGTGGAAGGCGTGACTCATTTCCTGGCTTCGTTGGGAGACGAGTCACACTAAAGTACTAAAGTTCATCCCGTCGTTGGTAGTGGTATTGAGGTAAGGATTTTTTGGTGGGCGGGCGAAGCCCGCCCATCAAAAAATCCTTACCAATTTAGGACTGCCCAAAATGGTATAACCACCTTTTGATGTGGTTCGAGGTATCGCTGCTGTTGGATGATATCTTGCTAGAGTTGCCCTTTCGTTCAATAATTCTTATATCAAATCCGTTTGAGAACTCATAAATGGATTGACGTAAATTAAATACAAAAAGCTCAAGCCCGGTGTCGCTTACGAAGCGGGCAGCACAGGGCTTGAGAGCTGATTTGTTAAATTATGCCGATATCTCATGATGGTTTGGGTGCGGTGCGATGTGCCAAAATCACCCCGTAGGCTTTACGGTTATTTAACCCGGCTCAACTGTACAGGCTATTTTCGGAGATCCATGACAACGTTACTACAGTCTGGGAAGCAACAACCTGAAGGGCATTTGGCTGAACGAGCATCTATGCCGGAGGGAGGCGATCGCCCGTATCTCTCGATTGTGGTGCCGATTTACAACGAGGTCGAAAGTCTGCCGCAATTAGTGGAGGCGATCGCCTCGGTTTTGCGGGTTAGCGGCATGGCTTACGAAATCGTGTGTGTAGACGATGGCTCTAACGATGGTTCTGGCGATCTGCTGAGACAACTGGCTCAAGAGCGCACCGATCTACGGGGGGTGCTGCTGCGGCGTAACTATGGGCAAACAGCCGCTATGGCAGCGGGTTTTAACCATGCTCAAGGCGAAGTGATTGTGTCGCTAGACGGGGATTTGCAAAATGATCCAACCGATATTCCCATGCTGGTGCACAAGCTAGAGGAAGGGTACGACCTGGTCAGCGGCTGGCGCAAACAGCGTCAAGATGCGGCTCTCACTCGGTTGTTGCCCTCTAAGATTGCCAACTGGCTAATTGGCTGGGTCACGGGGGTAAAGCTACACGACTATGGCTGCTCACTCAAGGCCTATCGCTCAGAACTGCTAATGGATATGAACCTCTACGGCGAGCTGCACCGCTTTCTACCCGCCTTGGCCTTTATTGAAGGCGCACGAATTACGGAAGTACCCGTGCGGCACCACGCGCGTCAGTTTGGCGAAAGCAAGTACGGGCTAGGGCGCACGGTGCGGGTGGTGATGGATCTGGTCACCATTGCCTTTATGAAAAAGTTTCTGACCCGCCCTATGCATGTATTTGGACTATGGGGCATGATCTCAATGGCGCTGGGGGGAGTGTTGATGCTCTACCTAGCCGTTTTGAAACTGGCAACGGGCACGGCAATTGGCGATCGCCCCCTCCTCATGCTGGCAGTGGTGCTGTTTATCACAGGCGTACAGCTCTTTTGCTTTGGCTTACTGGCCGAACTGCTGATGCGAACCTATCACGAATCGCAGGGTCGCCCGATCTACCGCGTTCGGGAAGTAGTGGGCGCAAAACCAGTGGGCGATCGCCCCGTGGTATAGTTTCCCAGTCTGCTTCTTCCCAGTTTGATTTAGACCGTGTGGTATTGATGTAGTGATTTTTTTTGAAGCGCGGGCTTTGCCCGCGCTTGGTACAGTTGCCTTCGTCGCCTACATTGCGCGCACCACCCACCCTGCTTACACCGCCACTCAGTTTGCGCTTTTCACCAGCTTGATGGCCGTGCCGCGCAC
>JBBQFG010000126.1:0-14575 GCA_038321765.1 Elainellales cyanobacterium | reverse complement strand
GGGGGTTGCCTCTTTGTTTTTCTCTCCCCCAAAAAAACACACTATTTTTTTTGTGCCCCCCCCCCCCCCCCCCCCCCCCACTTCCAAAAAAAGATTAGGTTTTATTTTGTACGCAATCCTAAGTAGATTTTAGTTTTGGGTTAAGGTTATCTGCACTGAAAAGGTTGTCTGCACTGAAGATGATCTCCGCTAACCTTCTAGGCGATCGCCAGAAACAAGGTCAAGATGAGTGTAAAACCGCATGAAATTTTTAATTCTCAGATGCCCTTAGCGGTGTATCGAGAAGTTGCCGCGCATCTGCGCCAGGTGTCTGGTGTAGAGGTAGTGTTGCTACCCCAAACGTCAGAGGTGTTTGATTACCAGCAAAGTCAAATTGGCGGCTTACAATTTCACTACCCGTCCGATGCTGATGAGGGGATTCGTCAGCGGATAGAACAGATTTTGCAGTACTATGGCGATCGCTACGGCGCGTGGGTACAGCGCTGATCTCCAGGGTGAATTGGTTTTCCGCCGGAGACAGGGCAGCGGTTCATGCCCTTAATGGTTCATGCCCTTAATAAAGCATTCAGGCAAGCAATTTAAGTAACATCTATGGGCGACATTCAAGCACCGCGCGGAACGCGAGATATTCTGCCAGAGGAAGTGGGCTACTGGCAACGCGTGGAGGCAGTGGCGCGCGACATCTTGGGTAGGGCGGCCTATCGAGAAATTCGCACCCCCATCTTTGAACAAACTGAACTGTTTGAACGGGGCATTGGCGAAGCTACAGACGTGGTGAGCAAAGAAATGTACACGTTTGTTGACCGGGGCGATCGCTCCGTTACGCTGCGCCCTGAAATGACAGCCGGGTTAGTGCGATCGCTGATCGAACACAAACTATACGCAACAGGAACTGTGCAGCGGCTTTGGTGCGTTGGCCCTGTTTTTCGCTACGAGCGGCCACAGGCGGGGCGACAGCGCCAGTTTCACCAGCTAGACGTAGAGATTTTAGGCAGTGCCGATGCCCGCGCCGATGCAGAAGTAATTGCCCTGGCAACCGATTTGCTGCAAACGCTGGGGTTAAAAACCCTCACCCTCGATCTAAACTCCGTTGGCACCCTGAGCGACAGACAGGAGTACCGATCAGCGCTAATTGACTACTTTACTCCATACAAAACTGAACTCGACGACGATTCTCAAAACCGTCTAATCCGCAACCCGCTGCGAATTTTAGACAGCAAGCATGAGCGGACAAAGGAAATTGTCCAAGCTGCGCCCAGTATTTTGAACTACCTCAGTTCCAGCTCTCAGCAACGGTTTGAGCAAGTGCAACAGCGGTTGACCGATCTGGGGATCACATACCAGGTCAATCCTCGCTTGGTACGCGGGTTAGACTACTACACCCACACAGCCTTTGAAATTCAATCGGCTGACTTAGGGGCACAGGCGACCGTGTGCGGTGGCGGTCGCTACGACGGGCTAGTGTCGGAGTTGGGGGGTTCCGAAACGCCTGCAATCGGCTGGGGGCTTGGTATGGAGCGATTGGTGCTGCTCTTGCAGAAGCTTCGGCCTACAGATGGAGCAACAGTTGATTTTTACGTGGTATCCAAGGGCGATCGCCCCGAATCGCAAGCCTTAGTGGTGGCTCAAATGCTGCGACGCTTGGGGTTTGCAGTGGAACTAGACCTCAGCAGCAGCGCCTTTGGCAAGCAGCTAAAACGAGCTGGTCGCAGCGGTGCTGCTGCTTGTCTAATTTTGGGCGATGATGAAGCTGAGAGTGGCACGGTGCAACTTAAATGGCTTGCCTCTGGAGAACAGCAGGCGATCGCCCAGGCTGATTTGCCTAATTTAGCAAGCGACCTACGCCGTCAAATTATCGCAGCGGCCTCTGCGGTTTCGACCTGATGCCTTATGGGATGGGTTGGTTGTACCACCAATACTGAACACGATGCGTGGTGCAGCACATAATTGCTGACACTTCCCAACAGCACCTCACTCAAACCTTTGATCCCGCGCCGTCCCAAAATCACCAGATCAGCGTTCCAACTGCTGGCCAGCTCGCAAATTCCGCGTCCAGCATCTACACAGCGGTAGCTAAATTCTGCTGGCACGCCCTGCTGAGTGGCCACTTTTGTGTAATGCTCTAGCATCTCCCGAACGGTACGCACTTGCAAATCTAACTGCTCTTGCTGCACTTTATACGTCTGGCTGATCAAATGGGGAGATAGCCCAAACTCACCCGGCATCAACATAGGACCCAGCAGCACCTCAGGCATCAGGCAGTGAAACAGCATTAAGCTAGCATTTTGGGTTTTTGCCAGATCGAGCGCTTGGGCAAAAACGGTCTGTCCCAGCAGCGATTGATCGATGGCTACAAGAATTTTGGCATAGGTCATGATGATATCTCCGGAGTATCCCTACAGTTGAAGCGATCAGGGATGGAACAGCGCCCCGCAGCAGACAAGCATCAAAGATGCATAGACAACTCCTTAGCCCTTACCGTCTAATTCTGGGGCTGTAGGAGTCCTATCCGTTGCAGTTGCGCTTTCCTATCTATCTAAACGCTATCGCACAAACGAGCGATCGCCCCCGGTTTGCAACAGGAGTTAATTTGAGACGGTCTACCCCTGCCGTCAGGGCAGATATCGCCAGCAGATATCGCCAAATACTAGCGCCTAACATTACATGGTAGTGGTATTGAGGTAAGGATTGTTTGATGGGCGGGCTGCGACCGCCCATCAAACAATCCTTACCAATTTAGGACTACCCATTACATTAGAAGTTTTTCCAATGCATCAATGTCGGGAATGCAAAGAGTGTCGCGATCGCGCACGATCAGGCCTTTCCGCTCCAGCTTGCTGAGCACGCGAGTCACAGTTTCTCTCGCCAGACCACTCAAACTACTCAGCTCTCGATGGGGCAGGTTAGGAATTTCAATTCCCTGTTCACTGACTTTGCCTCGCCCATCTGCCAAAAACAGAATAATATCAGCCACACGAGACACACTGTCCGATTCACGCAGCCGCAATCGTCGGTTCACCTGACGCAGCCGTCGCGCCATGAGCTGAGCCAGCCGAATTCCTGCTTGCGGTTCTGATTGAAGCAAATGGACAAAATCTTGGGCAGGCATATTCCCAATCACCGTGGGCATCAGCGTCATCACATCCGTCGAGCGGGGAACCTCATCTAATGGAGCCATTTCTCCAAACAGTTCTCCCTTCCCCAAAATATTGAGCGTGACTTCCTTTCCATCCAGGTTGTACGTCCGGATTTTGACCCACCCTTCCAAAATGAAGTACACCGAGCTGCCCCAGTCATTCTCTAACAACAGCACTTGATTGGGTGGATGGCTACGCGTAACAACGTGAGCCGTTGCCTTCTGTACAGCTGCCTCGGGTAAATCTTGAAAAAAGGGTGCCGAGCGAATCAGGGAATTGTCACGAGATTCGCGGGAACTGAAGCGATCTTGCATGGAGCCTTCGCAATCAACTACTCAACTTGAGGAGACTGCATCTAGCCAAGTTAGGAGCAGTAGGTAATGTCTCAACACTAACAATAGATCTCTCATATCTATCAAATCATCTTAAATCATATATGAAGCTGTGATAAATCATAGCCGCTAGTCTCGTAAGCAATATCACTTATAGAGGTAGCCGTGATCAATAGGACACCTCCCTGTCATTCCCGCGCAGGCGGGAATCCATCTGCTCGATAGGTGCCAGCGTCATTCCCGCCTGCGCGGGAATGACGCTGGCATGTCCTAAGCTTTATGACTATGGCTATACCTTACAAGAGCATCCCTTGAATTGGGGCATTGCTTAATCTGGGTATGATTTTTTTTGAAAGGGGCGCTCCGTGCCCCTTTCAAAAAAAATTCATACATGAAATCAGCAACACCGAATCGGGTCAGCCTGTCAGTCTTAATTTTGAGTTAATGAACTCGCTCTTAGCGCGCTAGCAACCCTTTGTAAAATACCTTCACGTCGCACTGCCCCATTTTCCACAACCTCATAAAAAAGAGTGCGATGCACTCGCACTCTTTTCTAAAAAATTAAACTGAACACGGCTTGAAAAGCCCTCCGCTGATCGGACCGAACGTTACCCTTGATTGCGATGATGCTCTTCTGGTTGGTACTGTTTGGACAAACAGCGCTCTAAATGTCGAATGCTGTGCGAGTAGCGAAATTTCTCAGGATTGAGAATAGCAGGATATTGGCGATCAAACACCCGTTGGGTTAGATAGTGCCAAAAAAGAGAGGTGCGTAGCCAGTGACGTTTGGGATTCATAGGTAAGCAGAGCATCAAAAAAGTTGGATAATGACACTAGCTAGACCACACAGACATCAGTTCTGATCCCCACTTATATTCAGGGCAAGCCCTAACCCAAGCTTTAGGCATACTCTGAATTTATGGGTTTTCGTCTCAATAAACTGTGTGTGCTTTGCCTTTTTAGGGTATTCCTAGCGTCATCAAAGTACTCATCTATAGCACTGTTGTTTAAGCCGATAGGGTGCTGCCGCAAAAGGTATTGCAGAGGTGGTTTAGCGGTTCTAAATTAAGCTTGCCCAGATAGAATGCTGATCTCCCACTTCATAGTCTCCCACTTCATAAAAGGATGTTCAGAGAATTAAAAGGACTTTCGTTACTAGCGGTTTTCGGCAGGCTAAGAGCCGCCATGAAAAACCGAAGCATTTCACAGAAAATGCACCAGACTTTCGTATCGGTTCTTTTGCGGGCATTGCTTAATCTGGGTATGATTTTCTTTGAAAAGGGCGCTCCGCGCCCTTTTCAAAGAAAATCATACATGAAATCAGCAGCACCGTTTTGCGCTGTCAGTTGAGCTTAGACAAGTGCCACCAAGGTTGAATGTTTGCAGCCACGGCTCATGCCCTATCTAATAGACAGTTCCTAAGCTCCAAAATCAGGCTAAAATTAGGCCAAAAATCGGTGGTGGTAGTAATGTAATGATTTTTGAAGCGCAGGCAAAGTCTGCGCTTCAAAAATCATTACAAATTTTGGGACTGCTCAACATCTAGGATGATTGAGCGGCTCCTCACTGGGGCTGATAGTCAATGCTCCTGCTATCGGGTTAAGTAAGCCAACCCCAGTAATAGTCCTAACAGTCCAGCGGTGGTCATGACGAAGTGTTTGATCGAGGTGCCGCGCTTCTTGACCATGTTACGCATGGCGAGCTTGACGTAGCTTGGGGGTGGCTCAGTGGGCTGAGAGATATTAGGCTGGGAAGATTGGGCGATCGCATCCCCGCCTATATCCAATGCAGGAATACCGGTTTCCTTGATAGCTGCTGGAGCGCTGCTGACGGTCTCTAGGTCAGGCACCTGTTCAGCAGAGAGGGAGGCGATCGCCTCTGCGGTTGGTTCTACAGTTGGTTCCCCAGTCAGCACATCATCGGCAGCAGATTGTTCAGGATTAGACACTGGAGACAAATCACTCATAGGGTTAAAGCAGGAGTAATTCAGGCAAACTTAGATGGTTGATTTTATCGGTGAGTCTGGCATCTACAGAACACAAGTTAGGACTTAGGACTCCAAGATTCAACGCTTGATGAGGCTTACTCCCTGAACGACGGGTTCGGTAGCTCAGCTATCAGACTTCTTGCCTGAATGCTTTTTCGTGGGCGTGGGTGGGGGGTGGGGGGGGGGGGGGGACAAAAAAAACCAACCCGGGAAAAAGTGTGTTTTTATTTGTGGGGGTGGGTGTGGTGGGGTGTTTTGTTTCCCGGCACCCCCCCAACCACGACTCACGCAAGAGGTCTATCGTTCAGTGTAACGTTTTGGGGATGGATAGAGGGTTAGGATTTTTAGTGATTTATCGCGTCTCAGATTCCCGCTAATGGCTTTCCAACCGACAAAACTGGTGGTTCATGTGGCTGATATTGCGCTGTCGGCAGAGACGGGCATGGGGCGGATTGCCTGTCATTGGCAGCAAGCGTTGCAGCAGCGTGGCTACGATGTTGTGCACATTGGGCGCGATCAGGTGGGCACCTTGCCGCATCGGGGTCTATTTGGGGCAGTTGCCTATCGAGCCTATAAACGGTTGGGGCAGCGGGCGACATTCTTTTTAGTTCATGAAGCGGCGGCAAGTTGGTTTGTAAATCGCTCGATTCCCTCGGTGGTGTTTAGCCACGGGCTAGATCGGCGTTCGTGGGAATTAGGGTTAGCGCGAGGCGATCGCCTTTCGCTTAAGTCTCGTTTGCTGTTTCCGCTGTGGCGACTGCGACCGTGCGATCGCGGCATCAAACGAGCGACGACGCTGTTATTTAGCAATACGGAAGATGTGGCGTTTGCTCAGTCTTACTATGGGCGATCGCCGCAGGATATCTTTGTGTTTCGCAATGGGGCAGATTTGATCCCGCTGCATTCAGGTTTGCCAGATCTGAGCGTGCCAGATCTGGAAACAGCAGGAAAAGAAACAGCAAAGGTAGGGACTTTAGAACACGGTGAGCGATCTGCGGCTCCGATTACCGTTGGGTTCATTGCCAGTTGGCTAGAGCGTAAGGGAATTGAAACGCTGCTGCGGGCGGCAGAACGATTGCACCAGCGCGGGGTACGGTTACGGTGGCTGTTGGCAGGTACAGGCAGCAATGTGGAAACAATTGGCGATCGCTGGCTACCTGAACTGCGAGAATCTTTGGAGATTATTCCTTACTTTCCCGCCTCCGAAGAGTTCAAAATCCTATCGCAGTGCGACATTGTGGTGCTGCCCAGTTTCTTTGAGGGGCAACCCCTATCGCTGTTGCAGGCAATGGCCGCAGGATGTTGCTGTATTGCTACCGACTGCTGCGGCCAGCGAGATGTGATCCAGCATGGCGAAAACGGACTTCTATTTCCCACGGGGGAATCAGAGCAGTTGGCAGACCTAGTCCAAACCTGTGCTCAGGATGCCGCTCTGCGATCGCGTTTAGGACTGGGCGGGTGGCGATCGTTGCAACAGCGTGGTTGGCCAGTTGTCTCCGCAGAGGTCGTTGATCGCATTGAAACCGCCTTAGGTCTGGAAAAGACCCGTTAGGGAATCGGCACTGAATGAAGCAGTCGCTCTACAATTACTCTGGCCTTACGTCCGCCTGACGGAATGAGCCGATGCGCCAGTACATGAGGTGCCAGAAATTTTACGTCATCAGGAGTGGCGTAATCTCGTCCTTCCAAAAATGCTAGCGCCTGGACAGCTCGGTGTAGGGCAACGGTGCCTCTGGGGCTGACTCCTAAAACCACATCTTCATCCTGCCGGGTAGCGCGTACCAGCCCCAAAATATACTGTTGTAGGTGCGTTTCCACCCGAATATCGGCACACAACTGACGCAGTTTTTGAATATCGGCAATGGAAAGGCAGGGCTGTAGCGCTTCCGCAGGTGTGCGATGGTGCAGGCGTTGCAGCATCTGGAGTTCTTCAATTTCGGTGGGGTAGCCCAGACTGAGAGAGAGCGCAAAGCGATCCATTTGCGCCTCTGGCAGTGGAAAGGTGCCTTGATACTCCACTGGGTTCTGGGTAGCAATGACAAAAAAGGGTGTGGGTACTTGGCGAGATACACCATCCACCGTGACCTGCTGCTCTTCCATCACTTCTAGCAGAGCCGACTGGGTGCGGGGTGTTGCCCGGTTGATTTCATCGGCCAGCAGCACATTGGCAAACACTGGACCCGGCATAAATACAAATTCACCGCTGCGAGGGTTCCAAATATTGGTGCCTGTAACATCGGTGGGCAAAAGATCAGGGGTACACTGAATCCGCTGGAACTGCCCATCAATTGAACGGGCAAGAGACTTCGCCAGCAGAGTTTTGCCCACTCCAGGAACGTCTTCTAACAGGGCGTGGCCACCCGAAAAGAGGGCTACCAGCACTAGCCGAATGGCATCGGATTTGCCTACGATCGTCTGTCCAAGGTTCTGAACAAGCTGCTCAATGGTGTCTCGCATGGGTGTCTGCACGTCTGGCGGTTTCTGCTCCATGATGGCAGCATCAAGCCCTAATTTGCCAAGTAATGCTGTTTCTCTAAAAACAGTATTGGGTAATCTGGTTATAAATTTCATGTCGAGGGGCGCACTCAGCAATCCACATAAGCAGGTAAGCGTAATTAAACATAAAACCTTAAAAGTCTGCGCCGTCCACTGCGCGGGCGGCGCAGACTTTTAGAATCTTGTTTTTACTTAGCTTGCATTACTTATAGCCATAGTCATAAAGCTTAGGACATGCCAGCGTCATTCCGCGCAGGCGGGAATCCACCCCCGCACCTATCGAGCAGATGGATTCCCGCCTGCGCGGGAATGACAGGGAGGCGTCCTATTGATCATGGCTGCCGCCATAACATGAAATTCAGCGCTAGAGCCAGCCATGCCGAGCATTCTTAGGCTGACTCAGGACGATATATATTTCCAGGAGTATGGTCAGCCTGAATTTCAATTACTAAGTCGGTGCGGCATGGATTGTGTAATAAAGGCGTAATAAAAAGATCAGGGTGAAGCGATCGCCAAAAGTAATCGACGAATTGATCGATCTCCGAATCGCTCATGCCAGTTTGGCCTGTAGCCCTCATCTGCTGCTCTGCTTGCCGTCGCCATTGCTGGCTGAGGCGATAGTCTACGGGGTGCAGCACAATCAGCGCGTCGAGATAATCCCATAGGGGTTCATAGTCGCGCAGACGGAGATTGCAGTCGCGGGCAAAGAGGCGATCGCCTGCGGTCACAATAGGAGGTGGGGCTTGCTCAAAGGCGGCATCCTCAAACATGGCATCCTCGATGGGTCGTACGCCGACAAACCAGCCTTCAAACAGCACAATATCAGCCCGTTCAACTAGCTCTGGCTGAGTGCGATCGCCTGCTCCCCCGTGCGCCGATTTATCGAATCGAGGCATGGCGATCGGCTTCATTCTGTCCGATTGCCGGAGCTGTTGGAGAACGGCAATCCCCAATTCGATATCGTGGGTGCCCGGTGGTCCGCGCCACCGCAAGCGGGGATCGTGCCGTTGTAGCTGTTGGCGATCGGCATAGGTTTTGTAAAGATCATCCAGCGACAGGCTACAAACCCGGTGGCCCATGTGATTGAGCAGAGTAGATACTAGCGCTGTCAGCGTTGTTTTGCCAGTGCCCTGTCCACCTAAAATTCCCTGAATCAAAGGATGTGTGAGCGATCGCTGGCGCTCTGCCAGCCACTCTGCCAGCGGTAACCAGAGCTGCCAAAGCGGCTGCAAGGGGCAACCAGCCCAGCCAAACTGGGTACAACACTGGCGGTCGAGCAGCGGGTACGTCGCTTGAAACAGTTGAAGGCGATGCTCTAAGCGATCGCCGCAGTTTTGGGGAGTAATACCAAATGCGGTAGCGCGTCGTTTGTCAGCTAAGAGGGTGGCTTGTAGCTGTGTCCGAGCCTCAGCAGTGAGCGATCGCCCCACCAGCACGTCCGCTAACGCCTGTAACCCTACTGCCACCGTTGCATCATCCGCTGCCATTAACTCCCCAGCTTAAAGGCTTCGATAAACAGCCCATAAGTGAGGCCGATTTTGAGTGAATTTAGCAACTCTGCAAGCAGAAACGGCTGTGCTCTACTCCCCGGCATTAACTCAGAACGGCGACTCCAGCGGTACACATACCAGCTCACCAATTCCGTTAAACCTACCAACACAATTCCGGCCAACACGTCTGATTCAGCGTTTTGTCCAGAGGTAGTGGCGATCGCCGTGGCCAAAAAATTACCAAACAGCAGTCCCATCACGACTAGAGAAATCCGCCGCCACGGATTAAGCAACCACCCTCCCAATTGCCCGATCGATCCATTCAAAATGCGGGTCAGGCGAGTATCTTGCATCAGGGCAGCTCAACCGATGTTGGTTTTGCCACATGGGGCAGACCCCAGCCCAGCTTTTCTCGCAGAATGTGAAAGAATTCGGGCGATCGCAGCCGAACAAAACGAGCAGAGTAGGGCGATCGCTGCACCCGTACTCGGTCTTCAGGGCACACATAGCAGCCAGCATTGCCATCTACCACCATAACCAGGCGATCGGTATTTGCGGCATAAATCGTAACGGGTTCTTGGTCAGAAAAAATTAGGGCGCGGGAAGCCAATGAGTGAGGACAAATCGGCACCAGTTGCAAGACCGGAACCCCAGGCGTAATCACGGGGCCTCCTGCCGAAAGCGCATAGGCGGTGGAGCCGGTCGGTGTCGAAATAATCACCCCGTCGGCTGCGATATCTACCGGGGCGTGGCGACCAATTTCCACTTCAAAGTGGCACATACTGGTCAGCGGTTCACGGTGCAGCACCATTTCGTTTAGACAGAGCGCTTCCCAGCTCAATACATCCTGTTGATAAAGCTGTACGGTCACCATGAGGCGCTCTTCAATTTCATACTCTTTGGCGGCGATCGCCTCAATCGCCAGCGAGAGGTGGTTCACGTAGGTTTCTGTTAAAAACCCCATGTGTCCCGTATTCACTGTCAAGAGGGGAATGCCGTAGGGAGCAACCTGCCGAAAGGCAGCCAGCACCGTACCGTCACCGCCCAAGACAATTGCCAACTCCATCTCTTCTGAGAAGTCTGGGGGCTTTAAACTATTAATGGGAGTACGGCACATAGGACGGTTGGGCTTAGAATAACCCAAAATGCCGCCAATGCTGGTCGCCAAATGGATGGTCCAGCCATACCCAGTTAGCTTGTCTCTTAGCTCTTCCGCAACACGACAAGCTACGGGTTTAATATCGTTGTAGATAATCCCGATTGTGGGCACACTCAGCGTCCGATTCAGGTGTTTTTAGGGGCGGAGAGCTGCCATTCTGGACAGAGACTTACGAAGATGATGCTTCTTGCCTAGCCGCAGATGTTTGGCTTAACACTACTCCTCTATATAGATTAGTGTGTTCAGGAGTGGTTTGAACAATTTCCAACAGCTTATGTAATGAATGGTAGGTTTGATACATTACCCTTGCACTCAACAGTGTTATCAACGATATCAAGACAAAAGGCGATCGCTCTACCAAGGGTGGGTAATCACTACCTCACGAGTTACATTAGTCTTTTCGATAAGACAAGTAAACTTAACTAAACTTATGTAAAAGGTTCATTTCGGTTGTCGTTTCTTTAATAGTTTGTTACAAAAAGGGAGTTACGTGACCAGCTATCGATGTCGCACGCGACCTTAAACCATATGTTTGGTGGTCTCACTAGTTTGAAGCCAAGTTCTGGTAATGATTTGGGCGAGCGCATGCTGAACAGTGTTGCTAGTCAGTCTATCCGCCATCTGTTTACCAGTAGCGAATCGGTAGAGGTTTTTATTCGTTGCAATCCTTCCAGCAAGTTACTGCAAGGCACTATTGACAGCTTCAAAATGTATGGACGGACGTTGGTGATCCGTCGCGACTTTCTAGTCGAAGAAATGTCTTTTGAGACCGATGCTGTTTCCATTGATCCTGGCTCTGTGCTAGGCGGTAAGCTTCGGCTCAGGCAGCCCACGCAGGCAGTAGCTAAGGTTACCCTTTCCGAAGCGGGAATCAACAAAGCCTTTACCTCTGAGCTAGTGCGGCAGCACATGGTTAACCTAACCTTAGAGGTTTTAACCAACTTATCTGGAGGAGAACCCGTTTCCTTCCGCGACGTACACCTAACGTTGTTATCTGACAACCAAGTCAAAATTGAAGCCAAAACCGATCTACCGAATCGTCAAGATGTGCCCATCAGCCTCCGCTGCACCGTTGCCGTAGAAAAGCGACGACGCATTTGTTTCAATGATCCAATCTTCGAGCCAGAGGGGATTCCCGCTGATGTTCAGGGGCTTTCTGAGATTGTCACCATGGCGTTTGCCGACGTCTTAAATGGCATGGTAGATCTAGACCGATTTGACCTAGATGGCGTGCTGCTACGAATCAATCGCCTAGAAACTCACGACAAAATGTTGGTCTTTACTGGGTATGCTCAAATAGAGCGTTTTCCAGGAACTCGGTAACGAGCCGAATGATCCAATGCCTATGAGTAACCTGTTTCTTGCAGGCGGGGTCGTCATGTTTCCATTGCTGGGATTTTCTATCCTGGCAATGGCGCTGATCTTAGAGCGAACTATATTCTGGTCGCAGGTGGCACAGAAGCAAAACAAGCTGATTCAAGAGATCTTGGCACTGTATCGCAGCAACGCCCGTGCTGCCTTTCAGAAGTTGGAGCAAAATGCTCATCTGCCGATGGCGCGAATTTTTCTGGCCGCGCTTGAACTCGATCAGGCGACCCCAGACGAGTTTCGACTAGCCCTTGAAAGCGCGGCTCAAGCCGAACTGCCTCTGCTCAAGCGGTTTAACACAGTGTTCGACACGGTAATTAGTGTGGCTCCCTTGCTGGGTTTATTGGGCACAGTGCTGGGGTTGATCCAATCGTTTAGCTCATTACGGTTGGGTGATTTGGGTGGAACGGAGACCACGGGGGTAACGGCTGGAATTAGTGAAGCGCTGATTTCTACAGCGTTTGGGTTAGTGGTGGCGATCGTGACACTGCTATTTGCCAATACGTTTCGAGGGCTATATCAGCGGCAAATTGCGTTAATTCAAGAATATGGCGGGCAGATTGAGTTACTGTATCGTCGTCGTAAAGACCGTGGAGGCACTCCCTATGCGACTCCCAAGTGAGCCAGATCTACCCCCTCAAATCAATATTGTGCCGATGATTGATGTCATCTTTGCAATTTTGACGTTTTTTATCATGTCTACGCTGTTTCTGACGCGATCGCAAGGGTTGCCTGTTACCCTTCCTGGTGCTATTACGTCAGAAGCACAGCAACAGCAGCAGCTTGTGGTCACAATTGATGCGACTGGCAATTTATCACTCGATCGCCAACCTACAACGCTAGAAACCCTGGATGCTCAGATCAAAGGCTTACTAACAGATGGCAACACCCCCACCGTCGTCATCAACGCCGACACTAATGTATCTCATGGCAAGGTAGTAGCCGTAATGGATCGGCTGCGGACGATTCCGGGAGTACGGCTAGCTATTGCAACTCAGCGTCCGTAAGCGGGCACCCATGAGGTCAAGATAATGTCAAGTAATGTAACAAAGACAGCGGCACTCCTAGGTACTAAGAGCGCCGCTGTCTTTATTTGGAATTTAGATAAATAGACCTCCTGCATCAATGCTTTTTTGGAGGGCGTGAATCGTTTCCCGGCTTCGCCGGGAAACGATTCACGCAAGAGGTCTAATCTATCAACTACTGGATCAAGCCCAATTAGGGTGCCGGTTCTACTGGGGTATCTAGGTAGGTAATCTGGTCACGAACCATTTGTGCCATATCTGTATTGCCAGCCCGTTCATATAGCCGCAGCGCTTGCTGGTAGTCTGCCCGCACAGCCTCCATATTGCCCTGACTGTAATAGATATCGCCCCGATCTAAATAGGGCATGGGCTGAGTCGGGTCTACCTGAATGGCTTGGTTAAAAGCTACTAACGCTTCATCTACCTCACCAAGCGTGTATAAGTTAGATGCTTTTGAGTACGCCTGTTCAAACGGTGTCGCACTGCCGACCGTCACCACATAGTTTCCACCCTGCCCTGAGAAGGAACGAGCTAGTACCTTGTAGGTGCCATTGCTAGGCAAGGTAAAGATAATGGTTGAATTGAGCGATCGCGCGTAGTCGTCGTTGCTGGCGAGTTCTTCGCCGCTGGGAGAAACCAACACCAGAAATGTATCAAAATCAGGACTGGTCATTGCAATGGCGACCGTATCCCCAGTAGCGCCAGAGAAGGTATACTCCGCCTGCATGGGTTCTAGAGTACCCTGCTCTTCAAACAGAGTTTGGGCTGCGACTGGAGTTGAGGCGATCGCTCCTACACCACCTGCTAAAACGATAGCTGCCAGCAGTGCACCCACTCGATTGAACCGTCCGTTTCGCATCCACATAAAAGAAATCCTTTGAATCATTTAAAATCGTTCGACAGTGTATTCAGAGTCTTGTTGGCTCTGCCACTTTTGTTTGCTTACTGAACGAGCATCGCTTCATCCGGAGATGAACGAAGCCTGATCAAACGATGGCGTGTGGCTTCAGTGCTAAATCCTAAACCGTTTTCTCTAACAAGAAAAATAGTTTGCACTCGGGTTATGCCATCGACTTCCCCACCTTAACCGCTGCTTACAGCAACAACCAACACCTGACACACTGAACTTAATCAATACGCCGCCTCCTGCATGAATGCTTTTTTGGAGGGCGTGAATCGTTTCCCGGCGAAGCCGGGAAACGATTCACGCAGGAGGTCTAATGATTAGTTTGGATGTTGCTTAATATTCCCACTCCACAGTTTTGTGGAACATTGTGAATAACCTGCAATCGGCAGATAACCCAACATAGCCGCAAAGAACTATCGGGAAACTTTGCCTTGACAGAGCATAGATTCTAAGGAATGAGAATTAAATAACTCCGCCATTCTTCTGTAGGGGCGAACGGCCGTTCGCCCCTACCAGCAATCAAATTCCCGATCTTATTAAATCCATAATCCTAAACATTTGGATGATAAAACTTCTGAGTTGATTGTTTTTTGACTTCGCCAAAAAACAATCGACTCATAGCCATAGACGGATTGGTTAGGACGGGGTGCAGGGGTGGAACCCCTAGCTGGGGG
>JBBQFG010000125.1:0-14649 GCA_038321765.1 Elainellales cyanobacterium | reverse complement strand
TAAGGATTTTTTGATGGGTGGGTTTCGCCCACCCATCAAAAAATCCTTACTAATTGAGGACTACCCAATTCCGATGGAGTGTCTCAGTGAATTAGTGTTGAACTGCTTGCTACCAAAACAATCTCCATCAGGTTGGAGTCTGATTGACCATGCCTTTTTCCAAAAAGTGCGCCATTTCCCGACTAAATGGGGAAATGGCGCACACACAATTCACTTGAAAGATCGCATTACTACTGAGCCGGTGCAACAGTGGCGTTAATGACAACCTGCTGAACACCCTTGATTTCCTTTGCTAGCGGCTCAATTTTAGCTAGCTGCTCTTGCGTTGAAACAGTTCCACCAACTGTAACAGCTCCATCTTCAGCCTCGACAGTGAGCTGGCTGTTAGGAATATTTGCCTCTAGCTTGCTGCGAACTTCAGTTTGTAGATCGCCGTCGGCTCGGTCTACATCACCGCCGGTTATATTGTTGCGCTGCTCATTGGCACGGATGTCAGATTCGAGCTGGTTTTTGCGAACCTCGCTCTGGGCATCGTTTTGTGCGGTTTGACTGTTATCTGCAGTTGGGGCTTGCCCAGCCGTCTCGGTTGAGTTTGGAGCATCCGATGCAGTTTTAGCGTTGCTGCAAGCGGAAACAGTGATCATCATAAAACCGCTAACTAGCAGTAAAAGCATCTTATTCATTTCTATTCCTCCTTTGGCGCTTAGGCCTGAGTAAAGTCTTGGCTCGGTAGCTCAGCATTGCAGTTTTCCACCTGTGCAACACCTTCGGGAGATTGCGCTTCTTGCTGTGTAAGAAACGCAATCTCGTGCTACCTAATAGAAGTAGGCTTGGCAATACCTACATTTGTCGTCTGTCTTCTGAGTACAGGGTGCCAGCCGGATGAACCGAGGGGTCGTAGCTACCCGTTTGGGGGGTATCCGAGTAAGGTGTACCTGCAGGATAAACGGTGCCAGCGGGGTAGGTTTCGGGGTCACGATCGCTACCGTTAGCGTCATAAACGCCCCAGTCTTGGATTCCTCGGTGACTGAGAATTGCTTCAGCCCGCTGAATATCGTCATCTGAACCATCTACCATGACCAAATATTCTCCTCTGGACACGCGATCGCCATAGACCTTGGCTCGATCCTCAGGAATACCTAAGCCGACTAAACCACCCACTAAGCCACCCGCGGCGGCACCGATTGCGCTACCTGAGAGTGTCGTTGCCAATGCCGTTGCGACTGCTCCACCTAGCATGACTGGGCCAACGCCTGGAATAGCCAGAGCACCTAAACCGACTAGTAGGCCAGTTAGCCCACCCAACGTGCCACCTGCGACCGCGCCTTTCTTTACGCCTTCATCCGCTTCAGTGTCGTGTGCTGCTCGTTCAGTTGCATCCGTCAGGCGATCGCTAGCACCTGCTCCAGAAACGTCTGTGTGGCGATCGATGTCTCGTCCAACCACAGAAACGCGATCCATTGGAAAACCGCTTGTCTTTAATTCGCGCAGCGCTACCTCTGCATCTTGATGGTTAGAGAATGTTCCGACGGCACGCTTGTGATGTCCTAAAACCATTTTTTCCTCCTTCCGCCTCGCAACCGTGAGTGATTGCACAAGTGGAATTATTTTTGTAGTTCACAATACAATCCTAGGCTTGGACTCACCGATCTCCATCAACCCCAAGGAAGACGAGGCAGTCATCTTTTTAGATAGATTTAAAGGCTCTGACTAGAGAGATTAAATAGGGCTAAAAAGCGACTGAAAGAATTTTTAAGTGTCAAAAAAGATCAAATCTAATCACGTTCTGATGCTGTTAACTCTGTTGATTTAATGAGGGATTTATTTTCCGTCACATAGCAGCCCTAAATGATTTGTGAGATGGGTTGCTATAGAACCATCGAGTTGAACAAAATCTTCCAAAAAAATTTCAACTAATGTCGAAAAATAGCGAGAATAAAAGACCCCAGAAATACATTAGTTTAGCTTAAGAAGCTTAAGGCATAGGCTTTTCGGACGCGACGTGCCCGAAAAGCCTATGCCTTAAGCTCACCTTTTGAAGAACCTCCAAAATTAATTCAATTTTTGGCATTGCTTAATCTGGGTATGAATTTTTTTGAAAGGGGCGCGCCGCGCCCCTTTCAAAAAAATTCATACATGAAATCAGCAACACCCAATTTTTTAGGCTGTTTGTAAGCTGTTTTACAGGAACCGTTGATGTGGGGGCGTACACATCATGGCTTGACGCTACTTACATAAAGCATAGTTCTGTACCTTTTGATACAGAGCTACAGCTTGATCTGCGGCTCAATTGGTTAGAGACTCTAGCCAGTGTTTAGATGCCTGACCTCCCCACCGGGTTACTCGATCCAACGCGAATTCTCTTTGATTTGCAGCAGGGAAATGAGATTGCCCAGCGGTTCGCTGGATGTTTAGAGCCAGAAGAAATTGCCCGTCGAGTTACAGATGGGTTAGTGGAAAAATTTGGCTGTGCCTTTGCTCGGCTGTGGTTGTTGGAACCTGATCAAACGGCTTTGAAATTGGTTGCTTCATCGGGGATGTATACCAGCACTAACGGCTTTTTTGGCCGGGTTCCCATGGGGGCTTACAAGGTGGGCAAGATTGCTCAAAATCGGATTTCGTTTTTAAGCAACAATTTAGCTGCAGAGTCGTGGGTGGGAAATCGAGAATGGGCGATCGCCAATAATATCCGTGGATTTGCAGGTTATCCGCTTGTGATTCAAGACCACACCCTTGGTGTACTGGCTACTTTTAGCCATCACCCCCTAGAGGCAGAGTTCTTAGAGGTTTTGCAAACCCTTTGTACAATGGTGGCGATCGCCCTCGACACGGCTTTACAGCATCAAAAGGAAAAGCAGAACTGGCGATCGCCTGTCCCTACCCCGGCATTCAACACCCTATCGCTATCGGATCATCTCGCGGCTACGTTAACGTCGTCTCGTTTAACCCTAGTCGGAACTGAACAAGCGCTGCCACTACCGCTAAGCCATGTATTTCTCCAAGCTGCCGAAGCCCTGAATCGAGCCGGATGTACCTACTGTCGCCTGACCTACACAATTGACACTGTAGCCTTGGAAGCCGTAGTCCCCGTGTCTGACGGTGTGACTTGCGGCACCCAGACCGCCACCTATAGGGGCTTGGATAGGCTGTTGTTCCCAATTTCCTGTTTAGGAGGGGTGCTACAAACCAAGCCAGGAGGGAATCAGAAGGTAGTGCAGGTTTTAATTAGCATTCCCTATCCTAGTTCTGCCGAGGGGCAGCGGGTTCGGGTTCAATGTCGGTTCCCAGTATTGCAAATGGCATTCACGCATCTGGCGTTTTTAGCAGGTTTGACGGTGTGCGATGCCTCAGAGAATGATGCGCCGCTGTTGACGGACGATGTGACCCAGGTGGCTACCGCCAAGCAAGTGCTGTGGATTCAGCAACCGGGGCAGGTAACACCAAAGGAAATTAAAGCAATGCTTGATCTCTCTACAAGTTCTGCTCAATTAAGAGATGCGGTCGATGCTGTGGCTCGCGGGGATGTCTGGGGTAGTTGTGCAGGGGCAGATGCGTTGCCGCCTTTATCGGAGCGGGAGATCGAAATGATGACCTTGCTGGCTCAGGGCTTGCGCGATCGCGACATCTCCAATCGTTTGGTTATTAGCGAAAGCACCGTCAAATTCCACATCAACAACATCCTTGCCAAAGTAAAGGCGCGAACTCGCTACCAAGCCCTCTATCGTGTGATCGTTAACGGCTGGATTCAGTAGATTTCCGGTGCGTGTCCGTCAGCCTTCATGGAGTGGAGGCTATGCTGATCAAGGCTTTCATGCTAAGGAGTCACGAACCTTTATCTAGGTATGTAGCAGTATCAAAAAGGTGTTTGTCCCAAAGCTGGTTGCGTTTTTAGATATTCCAAAAAGTCGTACAGTTCGGTTTCGCTGAGTTCTTGGCGCGATCGCTTGCTGTAGGTTTTTTTCAGATGTTCTCGCCCTTTTTTAGAATCCCATCCCAGGCGGCGCAGTTCTACATCTGTCTCCATCAGCACATCCGAAAAGTCAATAGAGGCAGGGGCTGAAATGGGTTCCGAGTCGGAAGGTAATGGTGCAGGACTCTCCTCTGAGTTAGCTTTGCGTCGAGGTGTTTTGCCCAATAGTTGCGAAGCTGGTGTCACAATCTTAGACAGATCAACCGGTTCCTCAGCGGTGTCTACTCCATTGCCTTCTAGATCTCCCTCTGCAATGTGAGTATACAAATCGGCCACAATACGAGCGGGGCTGGTTTCTTCTGCTGTTGGTATGTCGTCGCTGGCAGAAAAATCAGGTGGTGCAGCGTTAGAAGAATCAATCGCTGATAGGGAAAGATAGGGTGGAAGCGAAGTGGGTTCCAGGGCTGAGATAGCAGGGCTGGCAAGCAATGCTGCCGAGTCTGAGGAACCCGCGTCTGATAGGAAGGATGGCACGTTAGTGATGGGTAACTCCATCTCAAGGGGCTGGACAGATCCTAACCCCAAGGCTTCTAACGCACGCACCTTCGCCCGATCTTCGGCTTGCTCTAAGTCAGGTGCGATCGCCAGACCCGTTGCTATGGTTACTCCTCCCATTTGTGCTAGGGCACGTACCACAAAGCGACCATCGTGAACGGTCAAGAACTCTGAGATCAGGCTCCCGATGGGATACCTGGCACGAAATTGTGTGAGTAGAGGTTGAAGTGAAGACATGCCACTGAAATGCTAAGTGAAAAAAATTGTAATGATAGACGTTAAGCTAAGTAAAGAAAGTCAGTGAAAAAGAGCGATTTACCGTTATCACAATAGCTGGATTCACAGCTAATCTGTATTGAGGCGGTTTAAGCTGGCTTTTATAGGTTAAGCGCTCACCCATATGGGTTTGGGGTTTACGTCACGTCGGACTTCCTACAAAATTTTCGGTTAATGTTGGATCAACTGCTCGATTTATCGCCAAATTTTGGAACAGATACGCTGGTGTTATTGCCAGTCTTGATAGTGCTAGAGGTGGTACTGTCAGCCGACAATGCGATCGCCCTAGCTGCGATCGCCCAAGGGTTAGAAGGAGCCAAAATGCAGCGCAATGCCCTCAACTTGGGGCTAGTGGTAGCGTTTGTGCTTCGGGTCGCCTTGATCTTAACGGCCACTTGGGTAATCAAATACTGGCAGTTTGAATTAGCGGGTGCCGTTTATTTACTGTGGCTAGTATTCCAATATTTTACGTCCGATACAGAGGAAAATTCTGGATCTGAGCATCACGGGCCTCGCTTTGCCTCCCTGTGGCAAGCGATTCCAGTCATTGCGTTAACTGATCTGGCTTTTTCACTCGATAGCGTAACCACGGCGATCGCCGTCTCCCAAGAAATTTGGTTAGTGCTCGCCGGAGGATTGGTTGGGGTTTTGGCACTGCGGCTGATGGCAGGGCTATTCATCCGCTGGCTCAACGAATACACCCATTTAGAAGATGCTGGCTATGTGACTGTGGCATTTGTAGGCTTTCGGCTGCTGCTGAAAGTCTTCAACGATAGTCTGGTGCCTCCTGAATGGGTCATGATTGGCTTAATTACTGTGCTGTTTGCTTGGGGTTTCTCTAAGCGCAATGAACCAGCGTTAGCGATCGTAGAGAACCAGACGGAAACCCCTTCTCTAGATACGGCTTCCCCACAGCTCACAGTCGATCCAAGTATCGACAAAAAAGAAACCCAAGAAGTTTAAGCCGATTAACGGTTAGTTCTGCTCATGGTAACGATGAGTAAGTGTGGTGCCTCGCGCGCCTCATTCAACTCTTTCCTAGAGACTGCTTGCGTGAATGGTTTCTCGCCTGCGTCGATCGCTTTCCAGCCTTGCCGGGAAGCGATCGACGCAGGCCATTTTTTAGAGGTTACTCGTGAACCCAAGACATAACAGTAGGTGTCCAGTTTACGAGTTCATCGGACTTGAACCACAAGCCAATCTCATATTCAGCAGTTTCTGGAGCATCGGAACCATGAATTAGATTTCGCCCAATGTTAGCGCCTAAATCGCCACGGATTGTACCTGGCTCGGCGGTCAGAGGGTTGGTAGCACCGATTAGCTTACGAGCCGCAGCGATCACACCATCCCCTTCCCATACCATGGCCACGACAGGCCCTGAGGTAATGAAATCTACTAGATTGCCAAAGAAGGGTCGTTCTTTGTGGACGCCATAGTGCTGCTCTGCTAGTTCTCGGCTGGCGATGAGAAATTTCAAGCCAACCAAAGTAAAGCCTTTGGTCTCAAAACGGCGGATGATTTCGCCTGCGAGTCCCCGCTGGACACCATCGGGCTTAATTGCGATGAAAGTGCGTTCCACGATTGTTGCTCCTAACTACTAAGTTCAAGACTGTTGGAAACGTTGATCTTTTATGCGCTCAGTGCCCAAGATCAACGTTTATCGTTTAGAGGGCATACGGTTTTGCGGTTGAAAGCCGCGCTCGGCGAGAGTTTCAACTACACAATCCGCCTTTTGAAATGGGGTGCCCGCGTAAGGCAACACGTTTAGGGCTGAACATCCCTGCGTGTGCCTGTTGCACCCTCTGTAAACTTCATGAGCCTTTTCCATCGTCAGAAAAATGTGATCGTTTGTAAAGTGCGATCACGACATTGCAATGGGCTTCGTCGCTTTTTTACTAAGCTGAATCTTTTATGATAGTTACACACTTGGGCATCCTAATGAGAAGCGCTCGTCCCCCCGCCAAGACAGGGAATGGATGATTCTCGGTCAATTCACATCGTCCTACCTCATCTCCACCCCTATGGCCGCACTAATGTCTGGATGGCAGCATCACTTTGTTGAAACCAATCGAATTCGTCTCCACTGCGTTATGCAGGGAGAAGGAGATTTGGTGATCCTCCTTCATGGGTTCCCAGAATTTTGGTATTCTTGGCGGCACCAAATTCCTGCGCTGGCAAAACACTTTAAGGTGGTTGTTCCTGATCTGCGGGGTTACAACGATTCTGATAAGCCCGACAGTGGCTATGACTTAGATACTCTCACGGCTGACATTCGAGGGTTGATGGGTAGTCTGGGGTATTTGAAGGCGCACGTTGTGGGGCATGACTGGGGTGGCGCGATCGCTTGGCATCTAGCACAGAATTTTCCCCAGCATCTAGATCGGCTGGCAATTTTAAATGCACCCCACCCTCAACGGCTTTCCCAAGAGTTTACACGCAACCTAGATCAGTTGCGCCGCAGTTGGTACATGTTTGCCTTTCAGGTACCTGCTCTACCTGAATGGTTAATTCGCCAAAACCTTCGCACATTTGTTCGCAATGTCTTTCAAGGGCAGTCTATTCGAAAGGGGGCCTTTTCTGAACAAGATGCTGTTATCTATCAAGCCGCGCTCGAAAAGCCGGGTGTGTTGACGGCTGCCCTTAACTACTACCGACAGCTCTTGGCTCCACAAGCTTTATTGCGACAATGGGGGCGATCGCCTGCTTTGGTAACTGCGCCCACCCTTGTGCTGTGGGGTGAAGAAGATAATTTTCTCAGTCAAACCCTTACCAAGGATATTGAACAGCTAGTTTCTGCTCCCTTCAAACTAACGCTAGTCCCTAACTGCGGCCATTGGATTCAGCAAGAAGTGCCCCAAACCGTCAACCGGGAGCTGCTGCATTTTTTGCGTCAGCCGATTCGCTGAGGTAGCCGCAGCTACTTTATATCTAGCAGATGCGTTCTCTTCCCCATACACCTGCTAGAATAGCTGGGTTGTTAAGCCTGAACCGTACACTTCTTTGAGCCAATCGGTTGATCTACCCAAAGTGGATGAGTTCTTACAAGAACTGGCGACGATTCAGCAAACTGGATCGAAGCGCATTGCCTTGTTAGGATCTCGTCATGTGCCCATTACCCACCAGCATCTGATTGAACTGATGAGCTATGCTCTAGTTCTATCTGGGAACCGTCTGTTGACTTCAGGTGCAACGGGAACCAATTCAGCCGCAATTCGGGGAGCAATGCGAGCTGACCCGAATTTGTTGACTGTCATTTTGCCCCAAAGTCTGGCGCGACAGCCCCGTGAATCTCAGGAGCAACTGGAGCAGGTGATGCATCTGGTTGAAAATCCTGCAAATGACCATATGGCTCTAGCGGAAGCTAGTTCGGTATGTAATCAAGAAATCATTTCGCGGTGCCAGCAGTTGATTTGTTTTGCGTTTCACGACAGTGCCACACTATTAAAAACCTGCCGCGAGGCAGAGGATCAGCGTAAGCTTGTGACGCTGTTCTATTTTGATTAGGTTTTGGTGTTGCTGATTTCATGTGTGATTTTTCTGAAAGGGGCGCTCAGCGACCCTTTCAAAAAAATCACACCCAGATTAAGCAATGCCAGTTTTTGAACTGTGCTATCGCGTATTTAGTTTCTATGTGACTTCTTTGTCCCTTTAGTTTCTATGTTATGTTTCGTGCAATCGTCGATTGTTGGATAACAACGGTCGACGTTTTAATTTTCTGAACCCCTGAGTAATGATGATTTTTCAACAGCTATCGGCTTCTACTACATTGCTCTACTGTATTGCCGCCGCTGCCGCGCTGGTCTATCTGCCGTTTTTGGCTGTCGCCTATGGTCGAGTTCAGGTGGGGTACGATGCATCGGCTCCTCGTATGCTGTTTGATAAACTTCCAGCTTATGCTCAGCGAGCCACTTGGGCACATCAAAACTCGTTTGAGTCGTTCTCAATCTTTTCAATCGCTGCTCTGATGGCATACGTGACGCAGCCGATGAGCAGTTGGGTAGTTGTAGCGGCGATCGCCTATGTCATCGCTCGGTTTTTCTACTCAGTGTTTTATATTCTAAATGTGTCGATTGGGCGATCGCTTATGTTTGGGGTAGGTTCTGCCAGCATCGCTACCCTGATGGGTTTAAGCCTATTTGCGTTAGGGAAAACTTAAGCGCTAATCCTTTTCCTTTTTGCTTCCTGACTAGTCCCCGTTCACTAATCCCCCTCATTCTCATGGCCTCTTCATTCTCTTTCGATGTCGTCAGTGACTTTGATCGCCAAGAGCTAGTTAATGCTCTGGATCAAACTGAGCGAGAAGTCATCAGTCGCTACGATCTCAAGGACACCAAAACCACCATTGACCTTAGTGAAGATGCCATCACCATTAACAGCGATAGCGAATTCACGTTGCAAGCAATCCACACTATCTTGCAAACCAAAGCAGCTAAGCGAAGCCTTTCACTTAAGATTTTTGATTACGGCAAGATTGAATCGGCTAGCGGCAATCGCGTCCGTCAAGAGATTAAGCTTCGTAAGGGCGTTAGTACAGAGTTGGCCAAGCAAATTTCCAAATTGATTCGAGATGAGTTTAATAAAATTCAGCCATCAATCCAGGGAGATGCTGTACGAGTTTCGGCTAAATCGAAAGATGAATTGCAGTTGGTAATTCAGCGCTTAAAACAAGAGGAGTTTCCAGCGGCTCTGCAATTTACCAATTACCGCTAATCGGCTGTCTGAGAAACTGAGGCCGTTTGAGAAATACGTTTGAGAAATAGTAGTACGCAGCCGATTGCTTGTGCGCTCAGTAGACGAGCAATCGGCTTGTGAAGTTTCTCAAATTGCCACATCTAGGACTGTGGATTCAGTCTCTAAGCAAGTGCGTTGCAGCTTTACTTTGAAATAAAAGTTGCCGCCATCTATCAAGCACACGCTAGCGGCAAGGTGCAGGTAGCTAGGCTGGAATAAAGGGGGAATATGGTGTTGCCGTTTACTTCTACTCCGACAGCTCCCTCAACCATCATAGCTATATTAGCCATATGAACTAAATGGGCATAGGCTACCTTGTCCTTTTTACTTTCGAGGATAACTACAACACCGCGCTGTAGAACCTTAACAAACTGAGTAGTACTCTCGTCAAACTGTTGCTCAATAGAGAGGCTCACACGTTTTGCGAGGCCATTGTAATCGTATTCCCCCTGCAATCCTATGCGTTCGGGAGGAATACTTCTAAATGCTGGAGCTTCAGCGGCTCGGAGTGATGAAACCGCCATAGAGGATTGAAGATTCTGGAATGATTCAGAGAAGTTACACCTTAAGTCCATCTTTGCATCGCTGTGTAAGGTTTATTTAACATCATCTTTGTCAACAGTTTAAAGACTTTCCTACAAGATTTAGTTTTGTACACTACACGAAAACGGAAATTACAGGAGTAATCTCCGAACAATTACTGAAGGTATTCAAAACAGCCTTGGGGGAGAGCTTTAATAAACACAGGGTAAGGGAAGCTGGAGAACTGAGAAATCTGATAGGTCTGAATTGAACTTGAAGCAAGAGTCGTCTGGTGCGGAAAACTTAAGGCTCCCAGAGGTCAAGACTGGATTAACACCACCTTCAAACCCTGATGAACTCATACTAGAAATGGGTAGTGGTATTGATGTAATGATTTTTTGAAGCGCCGGCTTTGCCCTCCTTTCTAAAGGGATCATTAAGGCTCACAGGAAATGGAGCATTAGATGATACGGCTTTTGTGAATCTTCAGGTAACTTTAACATCTACAGCGTTACTACAGCAAATTCACGATAAATTCAGTACCCAGTGTGTTTTTTGAGAAGAAGTTCTCAGTATCAATACGGAAAGACTGAAATTGTAGCCCTGTCATGACCTTGATGTTGGCCTAGACTTAAAATCTGTTTTCTGTGATCCCAGATTTAATAAAACTTTACATTTTTGTTCTGCTTCAGCTTTCATGTATGAATTTAAGTGATGCCATGTTTTTTTACATATATATCAGTAGGTGTATATAAGTAGGTGGGCTTAATTAAATATAAGATTCTAAAGCCCTGCGCCGCCTGCACAGCGGGCGGCGCAGGGTTTTAGAATTTGGTTTTTACTTAGGTTGAACTACTTAGAGGTATTTTTTGGTGTAGGTCTAATGGGTCGGTGGTAAATCTAACTGCAAGAGTTGGTCAATCATCAGGCTTTCGGACACCAGAGTGTCGCTAGATGGCATCGGCATACGGTTGGAAGGATATGGAGCTTTAACCCGATTCCGACTAGCACTAATGTCGCTTAGGACAAAGGTCTGAGCGATCGCCTGCATCCGCCGCTCTTGATCGCGGCTGATCTGTTCGACTGTGTTTCCTAATCCAGGAGCATTCCACTGTTGGCTGTCGGGGTCAAGAAACGAGCGGGTGCGTGCCCAGGCGATCGCCTCGTCTCCCTGGAACCCCATCTGGTGGGCTTCTAGCAATCGATCGATGTAACCACCTCGACTCAGGGCAGCAGCAGGAGACTGGTTAGCCAGATCCAATCCATTTAAAAATTCTTGCGGCGAGAGTGCCAGTTCCTGGATTTGAGCCACCTGATGTAACTGCTTAGCTTGAGTTTTAAGTCGCTTTAACTGTTGCCGGTCGGCATCTTCGGGCGACTTGGCACCATGTTGATACGAAAAGCTACCCAAGTTCCAAACACCATTGCCAGGGTCTACATGCCCATGATAGGCGGGAGTTTTACCTCCGTCTGATGTGCGAGTGCCTTCGGCGCTACCGATGGCGATCGCCACCTGCGAGTTCTCATCTCCCTCAAACATGGCCTGAATATCTGCTGGCAATGTTGCGGTGAGAGGCTCTGTATGGGGTATCTCTGTATGGGGTATCTCTGGAGGCGAGCTTAGAGGGGGAGTGGTTGCTGCCAAAGGGACGAACGGAGGAGATGGAGCAACCGATACCCTCGATTCGAGGTTCAACGCAAAGTTCAACGCGCCATCGCCCGGTGCTAAGTCAGCAGGAGGTACGGGTGTATCAAGTGCCTCCGATGCCCGCGACGACTCAGGGGCAGCCGCGATCGCCTGCGGTGGTTCGGGAGACTGTAGTGGTTCGGGAGACTGTAGTGGTTCGGGAGACAGACTGACATTCGTTGTCTGATTACCCTGATCGGAATTGCCCTGATCGGTAGGATTTGGCGAATTGGGTGAGTCTAACGCTTCCGGCTGAATCAGTCCAGACGCGTCAGCGGCAACCGGAGCCTCAGAATCTGAAATTGGGGGTGGTGGCGGCAATATCTGATTTGCGTCAGCTTTCCCCAATGGAGGTGCGATCGCCTCAGAGGGTATTGCTAAGGGTGCGATCGCAGTTGTATTGGTGATATTGCCGATTGTGTCGCTGGTTGTATCGCTAGTTGGAGTGCCGTCTGCGGAGGGGGTGACTGGTACAGCACTGGGAAGCGACGCAGACAAACTAAAGTCTAATTCTGCCTGAATTGGTTCTGTAGCATGAACCGGGGCGCTAGGAAAAATGACTCCTACAGACAACAGCGCCAGGGAGTAACCTGCTGAAGCAAGCCAGTTTGGGGATTGCAGTCCTCGCAAGGTAAGGATTTCAACCCCTATAGGTTTTCCGCAGTTGACGATTGTTACACGGTTGGAAGGCTGTGAAGTCTGCTTCATGGGTTTAGCGATCGCTCCAAAATGTTGACTGAAGGTTCTACCATTGCCCATTGGCCATCGGGTTGTTTTCGTAACGCTGCTACTTGAAGCGTATTGCCCCAGGCGATCGCGTCTCCTTGCTGCACACTGCCTGACGCTAAGTGCGATAGCCCACAAAACCGCAGCAAGTAGGCAGGCACCTCTGGGCTAGAAAAAAGCAGGCACTCATGGGTGCCGGGTTGCACCTGGCCAGCAAACGGAGCGTAGACTTTGCCACCCGCCAGATCAATCGAAACATCTCCAAGTCCCCCTTGTACCTGAAGACCTGCAACCGTTGCTCCGGGCTGAAGCTGCCAGTTTTGCTGAATCGCAATAGTACGCGTTGGCAGCTCGGCCATACTACGGCAACCGGATAAGGCCATGAGGCAGGCGATCGCGCCCATCCCACTGCAAAGGGCGATCGCCCTCCGCGTTGATATGCTGAACAGCAGCTCACGGATTGAACACAAAGTCATATCCGGCATATTCATTTCCCTCGTATAGCACCACAAACCACGTTTGGGGGTCAAAGGCCAGTGGATAGGCTTCCCGCTCAGCCGTTACCCCTGCCCGAATCTCTATTGTGGGCAGGCGACAGTATGGCTCACTAATAATGCTGCGAATGGTATCTTTGCTATCGCGTTCAGGCACGTTGAGCAACAGAGCCAGTTTGTCTCTGGGTAGCACAGACTGCGGCTGAACAATCTCGGCACATAAACTGCTAGGGGGGACAGCAGGGCGCAGCACATCGCGGACATCCACCATCACCCCTACCAGCATCAGCATGGAGCTACCCGCTAGCAGGTATGGGAAACTTGACTTTTTTGGAGGGCTACGGCGTTTCATCATTCGTCTCCACACGTATTCAGTATCTCTGTCCTTAACTCCAAGCCAGACAGAACGATCAAGAGGCAGGTTGTTTCTGGTAGTACGTTTGTAGCCATTTTCTGGTCATCCTCCAATTAGTAAACCAACGGCAATTAAACACAGGCGATAGCCCAGCAGTAGACTCAGTAGAGGTGCCCACATGGACAAACAAATGGCGATCGCTGCTGGAGCGACCAACACGGCCGCTACCGGAGGCCACAGCCCCGGTGTCGCCAGTACCAACAAATCAACCGCTATTCGGAATGCTGCGGCACCCGCAACCCAGGCGATCGCCTCCGCTGCCATTGCAACTGTTCCGTCAGGAGGTTGCAGTAAGGTTTTGAGCGATCGCCACGCCTTGGGATATACCGGATGGGTTAACGGGGGGGCGTAGTAGCGTGAATCTGGGCGCGGCGGGATGTGCATAGGGGCTAAAGCACTCAGTAAAATCTCAGTGAGGAGTAGAATTTTGTAAAAGCTTAATATAGTACCTATGTACTAACTACAAGCATACTATATCAGGTTGATTAGGTTGTAGCTAGAGCTAGAGGTATAGCGCTTATCAGTCTTGTCCAGTACAGTAGCAGCAGTGTGTAAACCAACCTAGGAAATCCTTTTTTGTCACTTCTGAGAACGCTGTCTCCAATGCCTTGAGTAAATCAGGATAGGTTCTTGCCCCGATGCGACGGAGAATGGTTTTAACCTTAGACCAACAGTTCTCAATGGGTGAGAAATCAGGGGAGTAAGGAGGAAGATAAATATAGCGGTTCCTGGTTCAGTGAAGTACAAGTTGATTTTTAAAAGCCTTATTCAGCAAGGGTTTTGCCGGGGTCTACTGTACCTCACCCGGCAAAGAATCGCTATAATTCGCGCTCCAGCAGCGGTAATTAAGGCTTCGAGTTCCTGATTATTTTTATGAATCGAGCAGTTATCCATCATGACGACTGCCCCCTGCCATAATGTGGGGACTAACTTTTGAACAATAAACGCTGCAAACGTGAGTCCATCGATCGACCCCAAAGCGCTCCATTGAACCAGCAGTCCGTTCAAGCTGACTGCCCCAATGACAGAGACGTTTTTTCCACTGCGATTTGGACGTTCCCCGTAAGCTCGCGTCCCCGGAAGTGTTCGCGCACAACGTCGGGTAAAATACAAGGTAATACCTGACTAATCTAAAAAAACCAGATTCTCTGGGGGAATTCCTTTCAGGAGGTTCCAGTACTCAAATCGAGCCAGTTGAACCAGGGTAAGCGCACCTCAAAGCGTAGTGAAATACACAGACATAAAAGAGGGATTGTGAGTCTAGAACCTCGACTTATTATCATCCCTGTCTAAAGTAAGAGCTGTGGGAGAGAATCAACAGTATCCCATCTCC
>JBBQFG010000124.1:0-15114 GCA_038321765.1 Elainellales cyanobacterium | reverse complement strand
TTGGCGCTTGTATACTGCTATCCAGCGCAACTGAATCAAGTATTTATGAACATTTTGGCGAATGCAATTGATGCCTTACATGAGGTCAAGAAAGCAGCCCCCAACTTTTCACCACAAATTAGAATTCAAACTGAGCAGGTTAATGCAGGCACGATTCGAGTTGGAATTCAAGACAACGGTTTAGGTATTTCACCAGAAATTAAAGCTAAGCTCTTTGATCCTTTCTTCACAACTAAAGCTGTGGGCAAAGGAACTGGTTTAGGTCTCTCTATTTGCTATCAAATCGTTGAGAAGCACCGGGGTAGGATTGAGGTGATTTCAGAACCGGGACAAGGGGCAGAGTTTGTCATCCTCTTACCGATCCCAAATCGCTACACTGCTGAATAATTTCTCAGAGAGCGATCGCAAGGATGTGATTGAATTCAAAGTGGATCATGAACCGGAAAGCAGTGGTGTTCGCACCCAATTTTTCAAGCGGATGGTGGCGTTTTGTGACCAAATTGGTCAGCCGATTCAACGGCTCTACTATCTTCCGTACCATAGCAAGTACAGCCATAGTCATAAAGCTTAGGACATGCCAGCGTCATTCCCGCGCAGGCGGGAATCCACCCCCGCACCTATCGAGCAGATGGATTCCCGCCTGCGCGGGAATGACAGGGAAGCGTCCTATTGATCATGGCTACCGCTATAACTGGATTGCAAACTACCTGCAATTCTTGCTGGCAGCAGCTAAAGTATCTCCCCTTCGGCTGATCAGAATTCATTCACTGGAGTTGCAAGTTCCCGTTCTGCAACCCAATGATGCTGCAAATCGCTATCCTGACTTGGTTCTACTAAGACCAGAGCACCTGGATTTGATGAAACGGCGATTGACCATTACCTTGGATATGCCCCCGCCCCGCCTGATTGCTGAAGTCGTTAGCCCTGGCACTACCAATCGAGACAGAGACTACATCTACAAACGCGCCCAATATGCCGCAGTCTCTGTCCCTGAATATTAGTTGATTGATCCAATCGCTCAAACGGTAACAGTTCTGGTTCTAGAGGGTGAGGCTTACCGAGAAGTTGGCGTGTTTGGCAAGGAGGAGGCGATCGCCTCTATCGAGTTAGCAGGACTAGAGTTGAAGGCTGGGCAGATTTTCGATTCGGAACGCTAGGACGGCTCTAGGTCGGCTAACTTAATTCCCTGTATGGAGTAATCGAGCAACTGCATGGGATGTAGTACCGGAACCTGTTTGCTTTGAATCGTCAGATGTTTGCTGATTTGGACGAAGCAGCCAATATTGGCAGAGGCAATCACCGACGCGCCCGTATTCAATAGATTCGTCACCTTTTGCTGACCCAACTCTTCCGCTACATCGGGTTGCAGGATGTTGTAAACGCCAGCACTGCCACAGCAGAGCGCCGCATCAATTGGTTCGCGCAACTGCACACCGGGAATTTGGCGCAGCAGTTGCCGGGGCTGTAGGCTAATTTTTTGACCGTGTAGCATGTGGCAGGCATCTTGATACACCATCATTAGCGGCTCGTCTTGCAGCGGGGATAGGGGCGCGGTTAAGCCCACCTCTGCCAAAAACTCCTGTACGTCTTTAACTTTTTTGACAAAAGCTTGAGCGCGATCGCCATACTCAGGGTCATCCTTCAAAATGTGCCCATACTCTTTCAGCGTGTGCCCACAACCAGACGCATTGATCAAGATGGCATCGACCTCAGTGTGCTCAAACGCGTCAATCATCTGCCGCGCCATTTCCTGCGCTTGGTGAGTTTGTCCCTGATGATGAGAGAGCGCCCCACAACAGCCTTGAACTTGAGGTACAACCACCTCGCACCCGTTGGCGGTGAGCACGCGCACCGTTGCATCATTTACTGCTGGGTTAAATAATCGCTGCACGCAGCCCAATAGCATCCCCACTCGGTATCGCGTTTTCCCTTCAGCCGGAATCAGCGCCGGAATGGTGTCGTGAAACGCTGTGGACGCAATGTTGGGCAGCATCGATTCCATTGCCGCCAGTTGGGGAGAAATTTGCTTCAGCACGCCCAGCGATCGCACCCAATTTTGCAAGCCAGATTTCTGGTAAAGCCCCAAGGGACGCAGCAATACCCGCATTCGATTGGGGTAAGGAAAGGTAGAAAAAATCAGGCGGCGCAGCAGACGTAACGGCAGCGATCGCTCAAAATTTCGTTCGATTTGGGGACGAGTTGCCGCAATCAATTGGTCGTACTGTACCCCCGACGGGCAGGTTGTTACACAGGCTAAACAACCCAGACATGAGTCGAAATGCTGCACGGTGCTAGCAGCCAGCGGTGCATCGCCTTGATTAATGGCATCCATCAGGTAAATTCGCCCACGGGGAGAATCGGTCTCCTTACCCATGACCCGGTAGCTAGGGCAGGTAGCAAGGCAGAAGCCGCAGTGGACACAGGCATCAATCAGTTTAGGATCAGGAGGATTGTGGGCATCAAATCCTGAAACCTCTGCCGATGTATCCAACGGAAGGTGGGTCAACGAAACGGGATTTTCCGAAGTTTGCATCTTTAATAGTGGTATTGAGGTAAGGATTGTCAGATGGGCGAAGCCCGCCCATCTGACAATCCTTACAGGTTTAGGACTACCGCATCTTTAATAGCGGCGAGAAATTAGGTAACGAGAAATCGGTTGAAGGAAAAACCGCTTAAATGCCGCCGACAAATCGCGATGGACTCAAGAGATTAGTCGGATCAAACTGCTGCTTAATGCCACGCATAAGGGCGATCGCATTGCCGGTGTAGCCCCACACATCGACCTGCTGCTTGAGTGCATGGGGAGCCTCTAAAATAGTCAAGAAGCCGCCCTTAGCTTCACAGATCTGCCGAAGTTGGGGCAGCAGCAACGCCGCATCGGTACTGGCAAAGCGCAATCGCCCCAGACCGCTACCCGCATGAATCTGCGCCAGTTCTAATTGGGGGACAAACGCCTTGATCTGCTCCAACACCGTGACCGCCATTGAGGGGGTTACTCCTATTTTGCACGTGACAACTGGATTATTGGGGGCAACATCCCCTAATTGTTGCAGTTGTTGCCATACTGTTTCATTAGCCTGAGTGGTAGCGATCGCCAACCCCAGTGCTTGTCCCACCTCGGTAAACTGCTGCACCTGGGTGGCTACGCCGACGGCAATGCCCTGAAACCGTACCAGCAGCGCCATCGCGTTTTCTTGCTTGAGGAAGGGCAACGCTGGAGCAATCACTAACTCTACCGCCGTGGGTGTTAAGGCAGAACTGAGCAGGGTTTGAGTGGCACGGGCGATCGCCTGTACGTCCCCAGTTAGCACCAGCGTTTGAGACGCTTCTGGCAGGGGGTAGACCCGCAGCGTGAGCTGGCTAAGAATACCCAGCGTGCCCCAAGAACCGGTGAATAGTTTCATCAAGTCATAGCCCGCCACGTTTTTGACGACCCGCCCACCTGCTTTAGCCACTTGCCCATCGGCGCGCACTAAGGTTATGCCAATCAGCAGATCTCGCACCCCACCATAGCGATGGCGCAGCGCCCCCACATCTGCCGTGGCTACAATGCCACCCAGGGTAGCGTCTGGGGCATAGGCGGGGTCAAGCGGCAAAAACTGCCCCTGTTTTGCCAAGATCGCTTGCAAATCGACTAACCGCATCCCCGCTTCAGCCGTTACCGTTAAATCTCCAGCAGCATGTTCAATTAACCGATTCAGCTTGGCGGTACTCACCACGATGGTAATGCCTTCAGCTAACCCGCCCCACGGCAATTTAGTGCCGCTGCCGCACGGCAGTATCCGCCAATGATTGCGATGGGCGAGGGTGATTACCCCTGATAGCTGATCTACAGTTCGTGGATACACTAGGCAGTGGGGAGGGGTAGAAACCGGAGTAGAGGGGAGGGCGATCGCCCCCAGCACCCGCTGCTGCATCGCTTCCTCCACTGCGTCCCAGCCCACAACCTCCAGATCCACAATGTTTTCTAAAACTTCTAACGATTGAGCAATAATGCCCATAAGCAGTTCCCCAAGATCACCTAATAAACCCCAACTGGACATTACCCTATCGGTAAGGGTATTAATGTAAGGATTTTTTGATGGGCGGGCTTAGCCCGCCCATCAAAAAATCCTTACCAATTTACCAATTTAGGACTATCACCCTATCAACTGCCAGAGCGGTTAGGCAAGATGCAGAGTTGTGCCCGTGTGCATCGAAGTTGCAACCGCGTCTGTTTATTCGGCGATGAATACTTACCAGCGGTGGATGCTTACCAGCGATGAATACTTACCAGGGTAGATGGATACTGAATCGAAATTCATGCATAATTTATGAGAAAATAAAAAAGTCTTGCTGACAAAGCACAAATTTTTGCATCTCACCTGGTTTCGAGATACTGCCTGGAGTAAGTCTCCTCAAAACCATCTGCTAAGTAGGTGGGCTTAAGTAAGTATAAAACCCTAAAACCCTGCGCCGCCCGCTGCGTGGGCGGCGCAGGGTTTTAGGATTTGGTTTTTATTTAGGTTGAACTACTTACTTATACCCATTCAGATTGGTTGAGACTGACGCAGTTTCATCATCTTGCAGTTGCTCTGCGCCCCATCATTATGCAGCCTTATTGGGTTTCCGTTTAGTGTGGGGAAGTGCTGCTGGTATCCGTATTCCCAGACAGTATCTGTATTCCCAGACAGTATCTGTAATTCCCAGACAGTATCTGTAATTCATAGACAGTTAGTCAGCTCAGAATAATTGCCCACAGTTGCATGACACGCGCTCTAGGGCTACCCAGCCGCGCCATGCTGACTTTCGTTTTAGCCTGAGGGGTTCTTGTGTGACCATAACCCGCCCTGTAAACCCGATCACCACCGTCCCCAATCGTCTCAAACATAGAGTGGGAAAGGTCTTTGTCATTGCCTGTGGAGAATCAACACAGGCACTAGAAACAGCCTTAACTGAAGAAGGGTTTCAGCACGAGCTATTGCGTCAAGCTTCTACCCCGGAGTATCAGACCTATGCGGCCATCTATCGATGTCTGTTGAACCATCACCGAGCCTGGCAGCAAGCCGCCAAAGCAACTCAGCCCAGCCTGATTGTGGAAGCAGATTTTGTGCCCGTCGTGGGTATGGGAAACTTACCACTGCCGTTTAATCCAATGCAGTCTACGGTAGGGGTTGCGTGGCTGTATACCTGCGCCTCTCAGGTTTATAGCATTAGCCTGGGTGGTCATGCCGAAGGCTTTTCCAGTTCTACGGTTGCGTATGTGGTGACTCCCGTCGCGGCTCGGCATTTGTGCGATCTGGTGCAGCACATAACAGACCGATACGGCACAGGCTACGCCAACTTCGATTCTGAAATAGATGGATTTCTGCGACAGCGAGGATTCAAAAATTACATTGCCTTTCGCAACTATGGTGAGCATGGCGGTGTGCCTAGCCCCGAGCATAGCCATCATGGTATCAGTGGCATTCACCGGGCAGATGTGTTGTATGGCAGGCTAGCGTTTTTACCACACTATGCCGGAGAGGGACGAACCCGGTGGTTACGGTTGATGCAGGTGCGCTTGACTGCCCGTATTAAAGGCATTGCGCGATCGCTCATGGGTCGTTTTTTGCGCTTTAAGGTGTTGAAAACCTGTAGCACACCCCGCAAAATGCTGGCATTTGTAGTACGACGACAGCTAACGGAACGAATTTAGGTAAGTAGTTCAACCTAAATAAAAACCAAATCCTAAAACCCTGCGCCGCCCGCTGCGCGGGCGGCGCAGGGTTTTAGAATTTTATATTTACTTAAGCCCACCTACTTACTGAATCAACCGCAATGTCATCCTAAGCATCGGCGGCGATCGCAGGTCGAAATTGGCTCCAGGGATGGGCAGTCTCTAGTTGGGCAGCCAGGGCAATTAAGGTTTCTTCAGTAGCTGGACGGCCTACCAATTGCACCCCAATAGGTAATTTTGTGGGCGTGAAGCCAGTGGGTATTGCGATCGCCGGTTGCCCAGTGGCGTTAATAATAGGGCTTGGCGCGACCCAGTGAACCACTCTCTCAAACAGTTGCGTTGGTCTGAGCCGTGCCCATTCCCCCACCTTAATCGTGGGATGCAAAAAAACAGGTAGCACTACAACATCAAACGGATCTAGGCTAGCCACGATCCGGCGGGCGGCGGTTTGCATTTTGGCAACAGCTTGAAGATACTGTCCAGCACTGCGTTGACGCGATCGCCGCAATAACCAGCGATTTAGCTTACTCATCAAAAACCAGGGCACCCCAACATCGACCCCCGTTTGCCATACCGTTACCAACGGCTCCACCAGATCCGCCAAATCTAAGCAGACGGATTCAACCTGGTGCCCCAGTGATTCCAGTCGATGTACCGTTTCCATGACCGCCTGAGTACACAGTTGGTCAGCAGAGCCAATCGGCAAGAGGTCAGTGGTGAACCCAATTCGCAGCGGTTTCAGCGATCGCTGGGTGGCCGCCAAAAAAGATGGATTAGGGTCTGGTAGCCAGTAAGGATCGCCCAGCGTATGACCTGCCATCACATCCAATAGCGCCGCTGCATCCGCAACCGTGTGCGCCAACGGGCCATCGGTCGCCAGCCCATTCAGGCGATCGCCCACTGGTGCGTGAGACACCCGCCCCCGCGACGGTTTAATGCCGACTAAGCCACAGCAAAAGGCAGGGCCGCGAATCGACCCACCCCCATCTGACCCTTGGGCGATCGGGCTTAGCCCCGCCGCCACCGACGCTGCTGCCCCACCGCTAGAGCCACCCGGCGTGTAGTCAAGGTTCCAAGGGTTGCGGGCAGGCGGAAAACCAGGGGGTTCAGTATAGGGCGCAGAGCCAACTTCCGATGTCGCCGTTTTCCCCAACAGCACAAACCCAGCTTGCTTAATTCGCCTTACCGTTCCCGAATCTTCTGTGGCGATGCGGTTGCGGAGTACTTTTAACCCATAGCTACAGGCTACCCCTTCAACTGGTGTCAAATCTTTGATCGAAATGGGCACCCCAAAAAACGGCGGTAGTTCCCCAGCCTCTAACCCCGTCAATCTCTCGGTCTTGGCGGTTGCATCGGCGATCGCTTGCTCAGCCATCACCGTAAAAAAACTACCCAGCATTGGGTTTAACTGCTCAATTCGTGCCAAATACACCTGCACCAACTCCAGGGGTGAAATCTCCCGGCGGCGAATTAGCCCAGCCTGCTCTAATGCGGGTGTAAATGCCAGATCAACGGGATTCATGATTTACCTTTAGGACTTTGCTGCTGACTCTAACAACGAACGCTAACGTTTAAAGGAGATGCTGTACACTTCTTTTCTTTTTTATCAGGTGCCCAGCGCACATCTTTAAAAAATGCCAATAAAACCTTGTCTAGAGCTAATAAGTAGATGGACGTAATTAAACATAAAACCCTAAAAGTCTGCGCCGCCCGCTGCGCGGGCGGCGCAGACTTTTAGAATCTTGTTTTTGTTTAGGTTGAACTACTTAGCTTAGCCGACGAACTGGTAAATTGCAGACTCCACGGTCTCTACAGATTGAATCCCTTTCTTTCCGTCCCCTCCAGTCGTTACTATACAGATACGATACTGAAAATTTTTGTTCTAACATTACCGCCATATTATGAGTGTAGTTAGCCAGGTCATTCTCAACGCCGATGACGAACTCCGCTACCCCAGCAGCGGAGAACTGACAAATATCAAAGAGTTTTTCCGCACTGGAGAACAGCGGATGCGAATCGTCAGCATCTTGACTGAAAATGAGAAAAAGATTGTTCAAGAAGCCAGCAAGCAGCTTTGGAAAAAGCGTCCTGACTTTATTTCTCCCGGTGGTAATGCCTACGGCGACAAACAGCGTGCGCTTTGCCTGCGCGACTATGGCTGGTACTTGCGTCTCATTACCTATGGTGTTTTGGCAGGCGATAAAACCCCCATTGAGAGCATTGGACTGGTTGGCGTTCGAGAAATGTATAACTCGTTGGGCGTTCCTGTGCCAGGTATGGTGGAGTCAATCCGCTGTCTCAAGCAAGCGTCTCTGGCTCTTTTGAGTGATGAGGATGCCCGCGAAGCGGGTCCCTATTTTGACTACATTATTCAATCTATGTCCTAGAGGGTCATGGTATTTGATGTAAGGGTTCATTGAATCGCGGGCTTGACTTGTGCTTCAAAGAACCCTTAGAGGATGTTTGAAAAGTGGTCTGCTGTGATTTTAGGCACCTGTTGATCCCCCTAGCCCCTTACCCTTCGGGAAGCCGCTTCGCGTCTATAAAAAGGGGGGAACTGTATTCAAAGTCCCCCTTTTTAAGGGGGATTTAGGGGGATCTAAAACGTTTTGCTACTAACAATCAGACTTTTCAAACATCCTCTTAAGTGTCGTTTAGGACCTATGGATTTTAGGCTGAAAGGTTCGCGCCCAAAAAGTGCGAACCTTTCGGCTTTTTAGGGCTGCCTTGCAACTTAAAAACTGCTGCCTTTCCTCGCAGGGTAGTGGTATTGAGGTAAGGATTTTTGATGGGTGGGCTTCGCCCGCCCATCAAAAAATCCTTACCAATTTAGAACCACCCCTCGCAGCTACTGTTGGGGAACGAAAATTGCTGTAATGTAGGGGGAGTACCTTTGTATTAAGTGGCTGTGGCGATCGCCCCATCTGCTCAATTTTGTTCTTCTTCTCTGCTGCTATGCGCCTCGGCAAAGTCGTCAAATCCAACTCTCACTGCGATTATGTAGTTCAGGTTCACGATGATCAAGATGTAATCGAGCCACCTCAGGCTGATGACTACGGGTTGGGCAGTTTTGTTAAGCTCGAAAAAGAAGGTGGACGGCACTGGGCTGTTGGACTAATCTACAATTCCCTACTGTTTAACCCAATGTTTTTAAGTAGCGGGCCTCGTCTGTCGAGCGAGCCAGACCCGCTATTCACGCCTGATTTGATTAGTGAAACCCGAACGCTGCTAGGCATTGTATTAGTCGGCTGGACGGAAGTTGAGGGCGATCGCGCCTATGGGGTTCACGGCATTCCCCGCGTTGTTGTACCTGTAAACACTCCAGTAGATACCATGACCGCCGCAGAAGTTCACCGCTTTCATCTCAACGCAGAGCAGCGTCCCCAGTTTTGTTATTACAGCCACTTGTTACGCAGCGGCGGCAACTTCGCGGCTCAACTGGCTCAACAAACCCTCAAAGAATTAGTCGATAGTCAACTCTTCACAGGATCTGACCAGCGCGCCCTAGAAATTTTATGGAGAGAACTCTCCTGGAAGAATATGATGGGTGCAATGCGATCGTAGACTGCTGGCATGAAATCGCTCTCCAGCTCCGCTAGAAGCTGTGCGTTTCGGCACCATTAAAGATAAAAAATTCCGACAGACTCCTGTCAGAGCTGTCGGAATAGTGTGTTCCCTGTTGATGACTCGGCTAGAGTTGAGTCTCCTTAAGTATGCCTGGCTAGGTACGATTGAAGCGCGATCCCGATCAGTTGCCTCTGTGATACTTATCACAGAACTACGGGTCATACAGACTTGACATAAAAGCGTCAGGCAAGGGCTGCTGACGAGGTGTTAGCCTAGAACATGCAGATGCTCTTAAATCTGTCAGTCTTAAATCTTTCAGTACTGTGGAAGGTTGATTCCGCCTAATCTTGTAATGTCTAGCATCATGAACAAAGTCGTCGTCGGTCTTTCGGGCGGCGTGGATAGCTCCGCTGCCGCCGCTATTTTGCATCACCAAGGCTATGAGGTGGTGGGCGTTACCCTATGGCTAATGAAGGGTAAAGGGCAATGCTGCTCGGAGGGAATGGTGGACGCGGCACAGCTATGTGAGGAATTGGGGATTCCCCACCACATCGTAGATAGCCGTGAGTTATTCCAAGAAAATATTGTGGATTATTTGGTAAACGGGTACAGCGCGGGCATTACGCCGCTACCCTGTTCTCAGTGCAACCGGGCGGTCAAGTTTAGTCCAATGCTGCGCTACGCCAAAGAGGAGTTGGGCATTGAGGCGATCGCCACCGGGCACTACGCCCGCATTACGCAAGATCCTGACACTGGACGCTATCAACTGCGGCGGGCTGTAGACCTCAATAAAGACCAATCCTATTTTTTGTACGATTTGCCGCAAGAGGTGCTGGCGCACGTCCGCTTTCCGTTGGGCGACCAAACTAAAACCGAAACGCGTCGCATCGCCGCAGAATTTGGGCTGCACACAGCAGACAAGCCCGAAAGCCAAGACCTCTGCCTAGTTGAATCCCACGGCTCTATGCGCGACTTTTTAGATAAATATCTCGCACCTCAACCAGGTGAAATTGTAGACCAATCGGGGCGAGTGTTAGGGCAACACGATGGCACGCACCATTACACCATTGGGCAACGCAAGGGAATTGGCGTTGCTGCTGCTGAGCCGCTGTATGTGGTTGGCATTGATGTGGGGCGCAACCGAGTGATTGTGGGCGATCGCACCAGCGCCCACCAAACAGAATGTACGGTGCAGCGGGTCAACTGGGTTTCTATCCCTGCACCCAATGCCCCAATCCGAGCCGAGGCGCAAGCGCGCTATCGTTCTAACCCAGTGGGTGCCACCATTGTGCCCTTGAACGATGACAGCAGCCGCGTCAAAATCACCTTCGACGAACCCCAGTTTGGCATCACCCCCGGCCAAGCAGCCGTATGGTACGACGGCGATCTGTTGCTGGGTGGCGGCATTATTGAAACCGATCCTGCGTAACAGCCACCGACTGAATTAGGCCTGCAATCAGGCTTGCTAATGGGGGCGTGGCTCCTAGAGGTTTGGCAAGATGCAACGCTGCGTTGGGAAATTGAGGCGCTAAATCTTCAACCCCTTGGGCGATCGCATCCGTAATTTTGCCTTCAAACAGAAAATACGGCAGGATCTCAATCTGTTCACAACCTTGTTTTACCAAGGCGCTCACCTGTTCGTCTAATTTGGGTGAGGTAGACCAATAGGCAGGAATGGCGCTTAGCTCGGTAGCGATCGCCTCCACGGGTGCATTTCCGCCAGGACGACGACTGCCATGCGACAGTAGAATCCGGCTGTCTGAGCCTCCGCTGAGTCCTTGAATGCTCAGCAAATTTTTGAGCTGCGCTTGCAGGGGTGAATAGCTGCCCAAATAAGGACAGCTATCGAGCTTGAAGCTTGAAGGGAGAAGAGTTTGGGCGATCGCCATTTCTGCTGGCAGATCTTCTAGCACATGCACTCCCGGCAACAAAAACAGTGGCACTGTGACCAATCGGTCGTGCCCAGCGGCGATCGCCTGCTCAGCAAATTGCTGAATTTGCTGGTGTAACGGTAGGGGATGCAGCTCTAAAACAGCCGTGCCCACTAGCGGGACGATATCAGCGGTGACTGAAGCAGCCTTCGCTAAAGCAGGACTAAGGAACGCGGAATGCTGCAAATATTCTGCGACTAGATGTGCCAAAACCCCAGCCTCAGCTTGAGGTCTGGGGTCTCGACTCCCGTGAGTAACTAGAAGATAGGCAGTCAAAATAGACCAGGTAGCTGGGTAGGTAGGACGTGAACGTTGGCATTGCGCCGCCATAAGCATCGGAATGCCAACTATTTAGAGCTTAGAGTTTGGAGCAGCTCTAGTTGTGGTTCGCTAGCGTAAAGGCCGGAGTCAGACTGTCGTGTGCCAGAAAGTGTGCCAGGTGAAAGGCACGGTCTTCAGTTTCTAGCAGCATTTTTTCGTAGAGATAGCGGGTGGCGCGATCGCCCAGACTTTCAGCCTGCCCAGCCTGCCGCCGAATTAAAGAAATCATCGCCTGCTCTGCTGCCAGATCATGTTCTATCATGCTGCGGCAAGAGTACACTCCGTCGGGTTCGGGAGTAAAGCAGCACAGCTCTGCCAACTTAGTAAAGCTGGCCACAGGAACGCCACCCAACCCATTTAGACGCTCTCCAATTTCGTGGACGTAACCCTGAACCTTATCGTAGGACTCTTGAAAAAACTCGTGCAGCGAATAGAACTCTGCACCTTCAACTACAAAATGATGCTTTTGATATTGCAGATACAATGCTTGAAAACTTGCTAAAGCAATATTAAACCCTTCACAAACTGCCGTTGTAATGTTTGCTTCTAACCCGACTGGGTTATCTTTGACTTGATCAAAAGCTTGAACTGGACTAGTGGTAATTGGCATTTGTATTTCCTTCTGCGATCGCAGGTTACCCTAACTATAAAAACTCTTGCATACTCATCAGAGTATACAGGTTCAATTTGAGAGTCAACCTACTCCATCATTATTGATAAGTAGTTCAACCTAAATAAAAACCAAACCCTAAAACCCTGCGCCGCCCGCTGCGCAGGCGGCGCAGGGTTTTAGGGTTTTATACTTAACTTATTTAAGCCCACCTACTTAGTAGACATTCCTAAAATAAGTATAAAACAAATCCAAAGCTGAGGGGCTGTGCTGCTTGATAGAAGTGCAGAACAACTACTAAAGCATTGTTTTAGAATCGAATTAAGCTACTTAGAAACTATTCTCAACAAAAGTCAATCAAGTTGAGATTTACTATGTCTCTGAAAACCCCTTCAAAGTATCATTTCCTGTCCTCAGAGGTTTCGCCTGATTAGGAACGAGCAGTTGTCTGACGTTAGGGTTTAAACTTGTCAAGTCCTCAACATTTCGCAGCATTGTTTTACAAATATCATCCAGTGGTAGGTCGTTGAAATCGCGGCCAAAGGGATTTTCAATTTCAATCCCAATTTCCTCAATTCCAAACAGGGTAAAGCTAATTAAAACCACAATTAGCCCTGTCCAAAAGCCCAGATCACCTACTAGTTGAAATGGCAAGGTTAGACAATAAATTAACAATAGCTGCTTTAAATGAATGGCATAGGCGAGTGGAATTGGTGTTTTTAGAATCCGTTCGCAGCCACCTAGGGTATCTACCATCAAGTTAACCAATTCCTGCATGGCATTAAGTTGATAGACATTGAGGCAATGGCGTTGATATTGGCTTTGTAGGTAATCGCTAATCCAAAATGCGATTTCGAGCGGTGGATTGTTCATTTCTCTGAGTGTAAAGTACTGCTGCGACGGCAGCAGGGCTTGCAGTTCGGGATGCACAGGTTCTCGGCGCAGGCTGAGTTTAGTGGCTACCGAAAACGCCACCACGAGGCGCAGAATCTCTGTTTTTTGTTGGCGATCGCCATCCTCTTTTTCGAGCACATTGACCCAAATTTGGCGAGTGAGATTGCGGGTGGTATTGATCAGCGCACCCCAAAGCTTACGGCCTTCCCAAAAGCGCTCATAGGCAGTATTGGTTCGAAAAACCAACATTAAACCCAGCACAATATTGGGAATCAGGCTAGCCAGGGCAGGCATCGAAACGGGGAGCTTAACGTAATACAACACTGAAACGAATACGCCAAAGCCACCGCATACCAGCGTTCGAAACAGGACGGCTGGAATCACCGATCCTCGAACTTGGAGTGCAACTCGGAACCAAGGTCGCTTGTTGAATGGCATGAATATAGGTTGAAGTAGACAGCAAAATTAGGCATTGCTTAATCTGGGTATGAATTTTTTTTGAAAGGGGCGCTCCGCGCCCCTTTCAAAAAAAATTCATACATGAAATCAGCAACACCCAAAATTATAGTCAGAAGAGGCAAGAGCTTATAGATTGACACAATCAGCTCACAAGCTGCTGCACAATATCCACAAACCGCTGCACGGTTGGAGAAGTATCGGCCTTACGGCAGAGGAGGGCGATCGCCACCGTTGGGGTAGATTCAACAAACTCACGATATACCACACCCGTACGCTGTAGATGTTGCAGCGAACTCGGAACGATTGCTACTCCGATCCCTGCGGCAACCAAGCTGACAATTGTTTGCATTTGAATCGCTTCTTGCACAATGTTGGGGCTAAACCCGGCCTGTTGACACAGACTAATGATTTGGTCATACAACCCTGTGGCAAAGGGACGTGGAAATAAAATAAAACTTTCCGCTGAGAGCCGCTGTAGCGAAACCTGCGGCTGAGCAGCCAAGGGATGCTGTTCTGGCAGGGCTACCACAAGCGGATCTGCATGGATCACGTGAAGCTGAAAGGCTTCGTCGTCCACGGGCAGGCGCACTAAGCCAATATCCAACCGCGCCTCGTGGAGCCATTGGATCTGTTGATCGGTCGTGAGTTCGTGCAGTTCTAGCCGCACATCGGGCACAGCCGCCCGAAAACCGCGCAAAATGAGAGGCAAGACGCTATACGCTGCCGAACTAACAAAGCCAATGACCAATTCGCCCAAATCTCCCCGACTGGCTTTGCGCCCAGTTTGCACGGCATGCTCAAGTTGCTGGAATAGCTGGCGCGATTCGGCTAAAAACACGACTCCTGCATCGGTTAGTTGGACGCTGCGCTTGGTGCGATGAAATAGCTGGAAGCCCAATTCGTTTTCTAATTGACGAATTTGCTGACTGAGGGGCGGTTGAGCCATGTGCAGTTTCTCGGCGGCGTGGCCAAAGTGCAGCTCTTCGGCAACGGCGATGAAATAGCGGAGATGGCGAAATTCGATCATGGGGAGACGGTAAAGACCGGGGCTATACTTTATTTTGTACGCGATCCTAAAAATAGAGCCTAATTAAGCCGCGATCGCACGTCTATCAAAACTGGTATGAACAGCAGCAGCAATAGATCTGACAACGGCTGATAGCCTAAAAGCTCCAGCGCCCCTAAAGCTTCATACGTCGTATGGTGAATAGACCTCCTGTGTGAATCGTTACTTGGCGAAGCCGGGAACGATTCACGCTCACGAAAAAGCATTCACGCACGAAGTTTAGTGTGGGCTGTTAGGGACACAGGCGATCGCCCGTATCCCCCAAGCTGTAATCATCAGATATTAAGTGCCTATCGTCGCGATCGCCGTCGGGTCAAAATGCTCACCACCTCACCAGGATTCGCACCGGGCTGCAAACTGCTCCAATCAGCGGCATTGGCAAAACTGCGGCGATGCAGATCGTGAATCGTCTCACGCACCCAGCCAGGGCTGCTAATCAGCACAATTCGCAGTTGCTCTTGTTCCGGTGCCAGCGGGGTCACGTAGAGCGGCAAAACTAACGGCTGCGGGAGAATCTCACCCTCACTACCCGTCAAAAAACTGCGCGCACTTGAAACAAACATCTCAA
>JBBQFG010000123.1:0-15414 GCA_038321765.1 Elainellales cyanobacterium | reverse complement strand
GCGAATATTCTGTAGGGGCGAAGCATTTGCATCAATATTCTGGCAACGCAGCGTCAATTCGAGTGCAAATGCTTCGCCCCTACTGCCCAAAAATCGCCCTAAATCTCAATTCTAATTAGATGTCAAATGGGTTCTATACAGCCGCGATCGCCCTACCTCTAGTCAGGAGAAACTAGCTAGTCCTGGCGATCGCTCCGTCTCGGCAACACTCCCCCTTTAATGATTTGCTCCACTCCTTTTAAATCTGTTACTAACGGCGTGCCAGCGGCTGTATTTTTGAGCCATTGACCTGCTTTTTTTAATGGACGACCAATGGTGCGTTGTAATACCTGAAGCACTGACCACCCCAACACACTGCACAAAAAGGCTTGCCACGCACTTAGACCCAAGACGGCTTCCATCCCGGTCAAAAATGATAAAAAGCTCCAAATCGAGAGCAGGATAGAAATAGGAACCCCCAGATAGGGCGCAGCAATCAAAAAACTCAGCAGTTGGGGAGCATAGGCCAGTCCCAGAATGCTACCAATCTGCATCCAGGTTGCGTTAGGCTCAAAGGCAATGTCGTAAGCAATGCGAGTGCTAATTGCCCAGAAGACCCACCCCACTACAAATAAAACGGCAGAGAGCAAAAGGCTGAGGATGAAGCGGAACGGTCGAACGCGGTTGACAAATAAAATGATCCCCTGACCAACTGCGTTAGAAAACCCTGCCGCTAACGTGACTAACACCGCTACCCATTCTTGATGTCGCAGAGTTTGCAGGAGACGAAAAGCATCGGGGTTGAGGGCGATCGCCCCACCCAGCAGTTGCCAAAGGTGATTAAATGCACTATCTTCCATAAATTTTCTGTGCTTACTTGCTATACACAATTCACTTTTTCGTTGGTTTATATAAGAGTGAACCAACAGCCTTGGGAGAGTTTCTCCCCTAAACCCCCTGATTGGAGGACAGCCCTTGTCCCGCAATGTCCCTGCGATCAGATGCTGGCTGGGCAGGATGAGTCGCTTCCCATTGCGGCTAAGTCAAGGACTACCGGGAGAGGATTAAGATTAACCGCCCTTGCCACCCGTGCAATGCGTAGGGTAGCGTTCCCAGCAACCCTTGATACTCACCGACGCGGCCTTGCGGAGGAGGTGTGGGGGACGGGCTTCGTCCCCTGCTGGGGGTTTGGGGGCAACCCCCAAGGCTGTTGGCTCGAAAGCTAGACTTGCGATCGCAGGTTCAAAACTTGTGTTGGTACCGTAAGGGGGCTGGGAGTAATACAGAATACAAGACCATAAATAGCCTAAATAATCCCAAAATAATTTAATTCCAGGCATGCATCCAGAATCTGTGGTTGCATCTCCCGAAATATACCCATATTTCAGGGCAAGAGCAGGTAAAGCAAGCAGCGCCACTGAAGTCATTCCGCTATCCTGGTAAGGGGAAACCAGAAATCCTCGCCCTGACTAACAACCAGCCTTGACTCTCTAAACACGCTTGGTAGTCCTAAATTGGTAAGGATTTTTAGATGGGCGAAGCCCGCCCATCTAAAAATCCTTACATCAAGACCACTACCACACGCTTTATACATCTGGAGAACACTGGAGACCCAAATGTTTAGCCTGCCCCCCTTAAACGACCATAACTTACCCTATCCAGACACCATTCATCCCATCATTGTTCACTTTGTGATTGCAATGGCGCTGTTTGCCTTTGTCTGCGATGTGATTGCTTACTTTAGCCACAATAGTCGCCTGTATGAGGTGAGCTGGTGGAATTTGTTTTTTGCAACTCTCTCTATTTTTGTTGCCATTATTTTTGGGCAAGTAGAAGCTGGGTTGTCGGAACCCTACGACGCGGCAGAATCTGTCTTAAACCTGCACACCATTATTGGCTGGTCGCTGTCGGCAATTTTGGCAAGCATGACGGCTTGGCGCTTTATCTTGCGATCGCGTGATCCCAATACAGTACCGATTCCCTATTTAGGGGCGGGCGTACTACTGACTGGCCTGGTGTTCTTCCAAGTGTATTTGGGCGACAAATTAGTTTGGGTTTACGGGCTACATAGTGTGCCTGTAGTAGAAGCGATTAGAGATGGGGTGTTGTAATGAATCCTGAGCTGATCGATCAACTGGGATCGCAACTGGGCGCAAATGGCTTGCCTTACACTATCCCCATTCACCCCAACCTAGTCCACATCACCCTGGGTCTATTTATCATTGGAATTGCGTTTGACTTTGCAGGAGCATTTTTTCCGTTAGAGCGATCGCTGCTCAAAATGCTGTCGCTTAACGTTGTTCGCACAAACTTCTTTGATGTGGGTTGGTACAACGTACTGGCATCGGCGATTGTTACTTTCTTTACGGTCGCCGCAGGGTTCTACGAAATGCTACTGGCAAATCCATTACCCGACGTTAAAAGCGCCTGGGGCTTAGAGGCTTTACCCACCATGCTGCTGCACGGAGTCGGCGGCGTTTTGCTGCTGGCACTGATCGTTGGTATGGCAATATGGCGCGGGTTTCAGCGCTACCGGTGGCGCAGAGACACCGCTCGACAGGTGCAGTGGAGCTACTTATTCGCGGGTGTTGCTGTTCTGGGAGTCATGTTTGTTCACGGGACTTTGGGGGCACATCTAGGTGGCGAGTTTGGTATCCACGTCACCGCCGATAATCTGCTTCGCTATGGTGAAGATCCTAATCTGCTCCTGAAGTAACCTAATGCTCAAGTACTAACGCTCAAGTCATGGTAAGTGCTGATTTTAGGCAGCATGCGTTTAGGATTCCGTACAAAATAAAACCTAATCTTTTTTTGGCAGTGCCGCGCGGCACTGCCAAAAAAAGATTACAGGTGAATCAATAGACCTCTTGCGTGAATCGTTTTCTGGCGAAGCCAGAAAACGATTCACGCTCACGAAAAAGCATTCACGCAAGAAGTCTAATTTGTAATTCTTACGTAGACGGACTAGGCCGAGTGCGGTTCATCCAAACATAAGTCATGCTCCCACTCAGCACTGCCCAATAACCCAGTCCAGAGAACCTGTTTATGAACGTCAAAACTATCTTACTGCTGGTTTTTCTGGTGAGCGTGGCGCTCTTAGTGAGTTTGTGGATGGGGCAACAAGCTTACAGTTGGCTGCCAATCCAAGCGTCTGCCGAGTCAAAGTTGATTGATGACCTATTCAGTTTTCTGGTCGTCTTGGGATCATTTATTTTCCTTGGCATCACAGGTACCTTGCTGTACGCCATGCTGACGCAGAGAGTCAGCCGATTTGACATCAGCGATGGGCCTCCCATTGAAGGCAGCGTTACGTTGGAAGTCGTGTGGACGGTGATCCCCGTGCTGCTGGTGATGTGGATTGCGGGCTACAGTTACCAGGTGTATCAACAAATGGCTGTGCGCGGGCCTATGGATGTTGTTCACATGCACATGGGTACGCCGTCTGCCTATGCCGCTGCCGCTGATGCTGAGCCAGTCGAAGAAATTGAAGTCTTAGCGAAACAGTGGGCCTGGGCGTTTCACTATCCTGGGCAAAACGTTACCACTAGCGAACTTCACCTGCCCGTCGATCGGCGTGTGCGGCTGTCAATGACGTCAGAAGATGTGATCCACGGCTTTTATATTCCTGCCTTTCGGTTAAAGCAAGATATTTTGCCTAAGCGAAGCATTGAGTTTGAATTTACGCCCGTTCGTGAAGGTAAATATCGCCTAAACAATTCGCAATTTAGCGGCACGTACTCTGCCATCATGCAGGCCGACGTGTTGGTTGAGTCGCCTGACCAGTACAGCCAGTGGTTGGCCTCCGCCGCAGCAGGCGATCGCGTTCCTGCCTACAACCCCGCCTACACCGAATACAACACCCGCCAGGAAAAAGGCATTCGCCCTGGCTGGCCCACAATCAAACCAGCCGCCCCGCCACTGGTGAATCAAGGATGAAGGATGAAACAGGAAGGATGAAACACCCATGACCAACGCTCCTATTGAAACCCTCAGCACTGCGGTTGAAGCGCTAAAGCCCGAACTTCCTCCGGGGTGGCGGCGCTACTTTAGCTTCAGCACCGACCATAAAGTAATTGGCATTCAGTATCTAGTCACCTCCTTTGTGTTCTTCTTAATTGGCGGACTGCTGTCTATGGTGATGCGTGCTGAGCTGATCACCCCAGAGTCAGATCTGCTCGATCGCAGCCTGTATAACAGCATGTTCACCATGCACGGCACGATTATGATCTTTCTGTGGATCTTTCCGTCGCTGGTAGGGTTAGCAAACTATCTAGTGCCGTTGATGATTGGCGCGCGCGACATGGCGTTTCCTCGTCTCAATGCAGCGGCTTTTTGGATGGTGCCTGTGTTCGGCATTTTGCTGATGTCTAGCTACTTTTTACCCGGTGGCACTGCTCAAGCAGGGTGGTGGTCTTACCCACCTGTGAGCACCCAAAACCCAACTGGAAATCTGATTACGGGCGAAGTTGTGTGGATTTTGGCAGTCGCCATTTCGGGTGTGTCATCCATTATGGGAGCGGTCAACTTTGTGACGACCATCGTGCGAATGCGGGCACCGGGAATGACCTACTTCCGGATGCCTGCCTATGTGTGGGCGGTGCTGAGTGCTCAGTTAATTCAATTGGCGGCATTACCTGCGCTAACCGCAGGTGCAGTCATGCTGCTGTTTGATGCGGTAGCAGGTACTGCGTTTTTCGATCCAGAGCGGGGGGGAAATCCAGTTCTATTCCAGCATTTTTTCTGGTTTTATTCCCATCCTGCCGTGTACGTGATGGCGTTACCAGCCTTTGGCATCTTCTCCGAAATTCTTCCGGTCTATGCGCGCAAGCCGCTGTTTGGCTACAAGGTCGTGGCGGTATCTTCGCTGTTGATCTCGTTGGTTAGTGTTTTGGTGTGGGTGCACCATATGTATGCCAGCGGCACACCGGGTTGGATGCGGATGTTGTTTATGTTCTCAACCATGTTGGTTGCCGTACCCACGGGCGTAAAAGTATTTGCCTGGACGGCAACCGTTTGGAGAGGCAAACTGCGACTCGATACACCCATGCTGTTTTGTTTGGGCGCAATCATGATGTTTGTGTTTGCGGGTATTACGGGTGTCATGCTGGCATCTGTACCCGTTGATATTCACGTCAACAATACGTATTTCGTCGTGGGTCACTTCCATTACATTGTCTATGGCACGATCACCATGGCGATGTTTGGTGCTCTGTATCACTGGTTTCCTAAAATCACCGGGCGGATGTATTACGAAGGCTTGGGTAAACTGCATTTTATCTTGGCATTTGTTGGGACTAATCTATGCTTTTTGCCGATGCATTTAGCTGGCCTACACGGCATGGTGCGGCGGGTGTCGTCCTATGATCCAGAGTTTGCTTTTTCAAATGTGCTAGCTAGTCTGGGTGGGTTTTTACTGGGGATGTCTACCCTGCCCTTTATTCTGAATATGGTAGGAGCTTGGGTGCAGGGAAAGCAGGCTCCCGACAATCCTTGGCGGGCGATCGGCCTAGAGTGGCTGGTATCGTCACCGCCACCTGTAGAAAATTTTGAAGAGCTGCCCGTTGTGGTTTCAGGCCCGTATGGGTACGGCAAGTCAGGGCCTTTGGTGTCAAACGAAGCGGCGCTGAAGCCGCATTAGTCCCTAAGTTTTTTAGGGTAACTTGGTTTACGCAACAAGTCCGTTAACTCCAAATTTCTCCTTATTAGCCCCCCTATTGACCCATGGACAGTTCAATTACTTCCGATCAGTCGGCCCAACCCGTTTTAGCGATCGCCAACAATCCCCACGGCCATGAAAATCACGGTTCTGAGGAGCACGACCATGCTGGCAACAGCATGTTTGGGTTTATTGTGTTTCTACTTTCGGAAAGCGTCATCTTTCTGAGCTTTTTTGCTGGTTACGCCATGATTAAGCTCACCACCCCAGATTGGCTACCGCCAGGAGTGGAAGGGCTAGACGTTAACGCACCGACGATTAATACCATCGTGTTGGTCTCCAGTAGCTTCGTCATCTATTTTGCCGAGCGAGCACTGAAGCAAAATAAGTTGATCCAGTTTCGCTTGCTTTGGTTGCTAACAATGGGCATGGGGACTTACTTTTTAGTGGGTCAGGCGATCGAGTGGAGTGAACTTCAGTTTGGTTTAACCAGCGGGGTTTACGGTGGTCTATTCTACTTGCTGACAGGCTTCCACGGGCTGCATGTGCTGATTGGTATTTTGTTGCAGGGGGTGATGCTGGGGCGATCGCTCATTCCCAATAACTACGCGGGTGGGCACGTCGGTGTAGACGAAACGTCTCTGTTTTGGCACTTTGTAGATGTGATTTGGATCGTACTGTTTTGCTTGATTTATCTCTGGCAGTAAAAACTTGGGTAGTCCTAAATTGGTAAGGATTTTTTGATGGGCTAAGCCCGCCCATCAAAAAATCCTTACATCAATACCACTACCAAAACTTGCTTAAAAGGTTGCTGTTTCATGCGCTTTGGGTGCGAAACAGCAACCTCCTACCCGGCATTGCTTGATCTGGGTATGATTTTTTTGAAAGAGGCGCGCCGCGCCCCTTTCAAAAAATCATACATAAAATCAGCAATACCCAACCTCCTACCCTTCAACAAGGCGGCTGTACACATGATTATTGATGATGAATATTACGACGTAATTATTATTGGAACGGGCGCTGGGGGCGGAACGTTGGCCTACAAGCTGGCACCCAGCGGTAAGAAAATTTTGATCTTAGAGCGGGGCGACTTTATGCCGTTAGAAGATCAAAACCGCAGTAATATCGACATTTTTAAGAAGGAACGCTACCGTGCGCCTGAACAGTGGTACGACCTGTCTGGGGAACCTTTTTCGCCTCAGACAAACTATGCCATTGGCGGCAATACCAAAATTTATGGGGCAGCGTTACTCAGACGGCGCGAACGAGATTTTGAGACTGTAACCCATGAAGTGGGTGTTTCTCCAGAATGGCCGATTAAATACAGCGATTTTGAACCCTATTACACCGAAGCCGAACAGCTCTACAAGGTGCATGGACAGGTAGCCGATGACCCAACCGAGCCACCGCACAGTGCAAACTATCCCTATCAAGCGATCGCCCACGAACCCCAAGTTCAGGAAATGGTAGAAGCGATCGCCCATCAAGGACTGCACCCGACTTCGATCCCGTTGGGGCTGACGTTACAAAATGACGACCCCACCAACGATGCTGAAGTAAGTGGCATTGCCCCAGCGCTAAAATTTCCCAATGTCACCCTCAAAACCAATGCCAAGGTTTTGTACCTCCACACCAATGCGTCGGGAAATATGGTGAAGGCGGTGCAGGCTGAGGTGAACGGTAAGCCCCAGCTATTTTTGGCAGATATTGTGGTGGTGGCGTGCGGTGCAGTAAATTCGGCAGCTCTATTGTTGCGATCGGCCAACGAGGCTCATCCTACGGGTCTAGCCAACAGGTCTGACCAAGTGGGTCGCAATTTAATGAAGCACTTGATCTCATCGGTCGTGCAGCTTAGCCCTCCTAACTCTGGCAAGTTTCAGCGCAGCGTTAGCGTCAACGATTTTTATTGGGGCGAACCCGATTTTCCCTATCCGATGGGTCACATTCAGAATACGGGTGGGCTGTTACAGGACGTAATTTTTGCAGAATCGCCTCCAATTTTGTCTGTTCTAGGGAAGTTTATGCCCGGTTTTGGCTTGAAGCAACTGGCCACCCATTCGATTGGCTGGTGGGTGCAAACGGAAGATTTACCTAGCCCCATCAACCGCGTGCGAATGGTCGGCGAGAAGCTGTATGTAGATTACACGCCCAATAATACAGACGTGCATGAGCGCCTGGTATACCGTTGGACGGAAGTATTGAAAACTGCTGAAAAGTCGATTAAAAGCTCAGTTTGGCAGCGCAGCGGGCTTCATCCCCACGGCGAAGTGCCTCTGCAAGTGGTAGCGAACCAGTGTGGCACCTGTCGGTTTGGGGAAGACCCGGCCACCTCGGTGCTTGATCTCAACTGTCGCGCCCACGATGTCGATAATCTCTATGTAGTAGACGGTAGCTTTTTCCCATCTAATGCGGGTGTTAGTCCGGCACTGACGATTATTGCGAATGCTCTGCGAGTGGGCGATCGCCTACTTGAGCGGTTGAAATAACCTAACTCGCACTACCGAGGGATCTGGGGCGATCGCTGTCACCATGCTGGCACCATCAAGAAAATCGATAAGTAGTTCAACCTAAATAAAAACAAAAACCAAATCATAAAACCCTGCGCGTGCGGCGCAGGGTTTTATGATTTTATATTTACTTAAGCCCACCTACTTATCCGAAGGGAAGAGATCAGGTTTAGCAAAATCTAACGTAAGAGTGAGGCGTAAACAGACAGAAATTAGATATCACATACATGGCTGTGCAGCTCGTGGTACTCCTAAATTGGTAAGGATTTTTTGATGGCGGGCTTAGCCCGCCATCAAAAAATCTTTACATCAGTACCACTACCAGAGTACGAAGTATACACGCTTGTATGAACGTGAAAGGCATCACAAAAAGGACATCACAATGAATGCAAATGTTTCTAATGAATCGAATGAGTTGAAGTCTGGGTTCAACAGTTCGATTGTCGTCGGGGTTCTTCTAATTTTGGCAGGGGTGGCGGCGATCGCGTTTCCCAACTTCAGCACCCTCACAGCCGAAATTTGGGTCGCCTGGATCTTGGTATTTAGTGGCGTATCCAAGCTAGTCTATGCAATTCAGTCGCGAACCGAAGACGGTTTTGTTTGGAAACTACTGGTGAGCTTGCTCTACATTGCTACAGGCGTGTTTTTGTTGGCTAATCCGTTGCAAGGCGTTTTAACGCTAACGTTAACCCTCGGTATCTTTCTATTAGTTGAAGGAATATTTGAGATTGCCTTTGCTTTTCAAATGCGTCCCCAACCCAGTTGGGTTTGGCTACTGGGTAATGGCATTACGACACTGTTGTTAGGTGGGCTAATCTGGGCAGAGTGGCCACTCAATGGTGCGTTTGCTATTGGCCTACTCGTAGGTATTAGCCTTCTGTTTAGCGGATTTTCTAGAATCGCGTTGGCGTTGACTGGTCGTACCCCTACGTCCACCCCTATTGCCTAATTCTTAAAGCTCGTAATGTCTTTAAGCTCGTAATGTCTTTAAGCTCGTAATGTCTTTTGGAAGTGCAGGCAAAACCAACCCGCGCTTCCAAAAGACCCGCTCTTCCAAAAGACCCGCGCTTCCAAAAGAATAAGACAACCAAACCATTACGTCAGGTCATAAGTAGTTCAACTTAAACAAAAACAAGATTCTAAAAGTCTGCGCCGCCCGCGCAGCGGGCGACGCAGACTTTTAGGGTTTTATGCTTAATTACGCCCGTCTACTTATCTACGAACAAATTATGCTCAGATCATGCCCAAAGAGAGGTCGCCCTGCGCTAGCGTAGAATGAGCATGTGTTTTGAGAGCTAGTGTGTTGCCTTTAATCCGTTCTAAGGTTTGGATAGGGTTTGCTTTGAGTTTGACGTTGCCGCTTGGCTCGTGTGCCAACAGTTCGTTAGAGCGATCGCTTGCGGCTGATCCCCAACTCCAAACTGGGGCAGGTGGATTTGGCAGGCCTAACGCTGCCAGCTCCTCTCCTCTGCGTGCCACTGCTGCTTTGCCGCCCGACTTCCCCGAAGAAATTCCAATTTATCCCGATGCAGCGCTGCAAGCGGTGACAGCAACTACGACTGAAGACGGAAGCGATCGCCCTAACGTACTCACCCGCTGGCTCACCACCGCCTCAGCCACAGAGGTGCAGCAGTTTTACCAACAGGCGTTTCAATCCCAGGGCTGGCAGGTAAATTCTACTGGTATCTCACCGCTAGAGGCCGTATCCGCTACTAAAAATGGGCTACAGGTAACGCTAAACCTAGCGTCTGTGGCAAGCCCTGCTCCAGCCGCGTCACCGGTTAGTACCACGGATTTTTCCCTGAGTTATAGGCAGCGTGAAACAGGAGACTCAAGCGTAACGCCCACTGCTGAGAGTGCTACAACATCCTCAGCGTCCCCCAGTACCAAGCTACCCCAACCCGGTGATCCAACCTTTATTGGGCCGCTGCTGCCTAACCCTGAGACTGTAGTGGGCAGTTCTAGCCCCAGTTCCACCTCTAGTCCGGCTGTAACGGCGGCGATCGCCACTCCTCAACAGTTTTCTGACTTGGCTCAGGTTCCCGCCGAGCTGCAATCCTACGTAGGTGATCTGGCGCAGTTGGGCGTGTTAAACGTCAGCTCAGGACAAGATTTTAAGCCCAATCAGGTGATTACGCGGCGAGAGTTTGCCCGCTGGCTGGTCAATACCAACAACCGCCTCTATGCCACCCGACCCGGCAACCAAATCCGTCTGGGCGTAGCTACCGAGCAGCCTGCGTTTCAAGATGTTCCTCGCAATGATGCCGATTTTGCCACCATTCAGGGTCTAGCCACCGCTGGTATTGTCCCCAGTCCCCTCTCTGGCAACTCCACCACTGTCACCTTTCGACCCAATGCCCCCCTAACCCGAGAGGATCTAATTCTCTGGAAAACTCCCCTTGATACTCGCCAAGCGCTACCCAACGCCACCCTAGATGCAGTCCAACAAACCTGGGGCTTTCAGGATACCCCTCGCATTGACCCCAAGGCGCTACGAGCCGTACTAGCCGATTACCAAAACTCTGACCTAGCCAATATTCGGCGGGCGTTTGGATACACGACGCTATTTCAACCCAAAAAGCCTGTCACGCGAGCGGAAGCCGCAGCGGTGCTCTGGCATTTTGGCACGCAGGGAGATGGCATATCTGCAAAAGAAGTGGGACAGTCAACGGCACAAATTCAATAAAATTGGCGTTGCTGATAGTGTAGCGCTGCGCGATTAGGCTTAAATTGGGATTAAACGAACCTGCAGGTGGCGCGACCAATGAATCCGATCAGATTTAGCGTAGAACTAGAGCTTCAACACTATGGAATTTGTGATTCGTCAGGGGCGATCGCCTTGGGAGAAAGCCAATTCGCTGTAGCTAACGACGAAGACAATATTTTAAGAATCTATCAATCTGATCGGTCGGGAACCCCAATCGAAATTGATATTAATCATTACTTTGAAAATAATCCCAAGCAAAAAGAAACCGACCTGGAAGCAGTCGCCCAGCTTGATGATGTGATCTACTGGATTACCTCACATGGAAGAAACGAAAAAGGTAAGCTTAGGCCAGAGAGACATCAATTTTTTGCAAATAAATTAAGCAACGCCGATGAACTCATCTTTCAACAGGTAGGACGTTCTTATACGCAGCTCGTTTTAGAAGATATGCTCCAGGACGAGCGCCTAAAACGCTGTCAGCTAGAAGCGGCAGAAAAGCTGCCTCCCAAAGAGCAAGGTGGATTAAATATTGAAGGGTTAACAATTACGCCAAATCATGAATTACTGATCGCTCTGTCTATTTGAGCCAGTAGATTATGGTCGTGTGATGTACCGTAGCCTTGAGGAGATTCATAGCGATCGCTAAACTGACGGGAGCAAGCAACACAACTGTGGTTTTGTTTACCTTGTTTCTTACTGTTTTTACGGACATGACGTGAACTTGACGTGAACTAATTATGCAGCGCTCCCAATCGTTTATTACCATTGACGACAGTCAGCACATTTCGCTGGCACAGGCCTTTCAATACCTGCAATTGGCGGGTCGATTGGACGAGGTTTTGGGCGATATCTTGCGTCAGCATTTACTAGCTCAGGAACTGCTACGGACGGATTTGGCGATCGCCCCCCCCATCGTAGAAAACGCGATCGCCGACCTACGCCAGCAACATGACCTGTTGGAAACCGATCGCTTTGCCGCATGGTTAATCAGTCAAGACTTAGACGAACCTCAACTACGCCAACGCCTGCAACGAGATCTGCAAATTCAACGCTTAAAAGAAAAGCTGACTGAAACTAAGGGACAAGAACACTTTATCGATCGCAAGCTGTCGTTAGATCGAGTCGTGCTGTCGCGAATTGAGGTGGCCAGCCGTGACCTCGCTGAAGAATTGCAGCAGCAAATTGCTGACGGTAGCAGCTTTGAGCTGCTTGCCCAAGACTACTCACTGGCAAGCGATCGCATCTTCAATGGCATGATGGGTTTGCTGAGCCGAGCCAGCTTATCCGATCTGTTGAGAGCCGCTGTAGATGTGGCCGTTCCGGGCGATGTAGTCGGGCCACTCGAAACAGAGCAGGGCTGGGCGCTGTATCGAGTCGAGCACCTGTTTCCTGCCTCACTAGAAGACCCCGAAGTTCTGCAAACCGTTCAAGATGAATTGCTCGACCAGTGGCTCCTAGACAAGTTACAGGGGTTGAATATTGAAGTGCAGGTGGGCGAGGAAGACGAATAATGTACCGTTTTTTGAAACCGCTGCCTTCGAGGTTAATCGGCCTGTGCCTGGTTGCCTGTTTAGTCATCCTGACGGGCTGTACTCCCTTCCCCGTTACTGCCAGTAGCGTGACTCACCTGACCCTGTGGCATGGGGTGAACCCGCCCCCCAATCGGGATGTGTTGCAGCGATTGGTGGAGCGGTTTAACCAAACGCATCCCAGAATTCAGGTTGAGTCGCTGTACGTGGGGCAGGGCGATCAGCAAATGCCCAAAATTTTGGCGGCGATCGTGGGCAATGCCGCGCCCGATCTGCTGTGGCAGGCACCCATGATCACGGGGCAACTGGTGGAGCTAGAGGCACTGTATCCGCTGGAAACCTGGCTGGATGCGTCGCCGCTAAAGGAGCAACTGGACGCATCGCTGCTAGAGTCGATGCAACTGGAAGGGCATACCTGGTCGATTCCCTTTGGCACGAATAACGTGGGGTTGTTTTATCGTCCCAGTTTGTTCAAAGCGGCGGGCATTACGACCTTGCCTAAGACCTGGGCAGAGCTGCGTCAAGTGGCAAAACGGTTGACAATTCCCGCCCAAAATCAACACGGCATACTGCTGCCGTTGGGCAAAGGGGAATGGACGGTGTTTACCTGGCTCCCCTTTATGTGGAGCGGCGGCGGTGAGTTGCTGGCAGAGAGCAACGATTTAGCCAATGGCGCAGTGCCAAACAGTAGACGTAGCGGCGGCAAATCGCTGCAACAGTCAGACGCGTCGGTGCAAATCGCCAATGCAGGGGCGATCGCCGCGTTATCGTTTTGGCAAGACCTGATCACGGATGGCTCGGTAGTGCTATCGTCGCCAGAACGGGGGTTTGAGCTGGATAGCTTTTTGGCAGGCAAGGTGGCAATGCAGCTCACAGGGCCGTGGACGCTGGCGCAACTGGATGCAACGAAGGTCGATTATGGGGTGATTCCCATGCCGACGCAGGTGCGACAGGCCACCAGTACGGGCGGCGAGAATCTGTTTGTATTCAAGTCAACGCCGCAGCGTCAACAGGCCGCGATCGCGTTTGCCGAATATGTATTGAGTGAAGCCTTCCAAACCGAATGGGCGTTGGGCACGGGCTACTTGCCCGTCAATTTGCGATCGCGCCAAAACCCGGCTTATTTGCAATACGTCGCTCAGCAACCCGTGGTCAACGTGTTTTTAGACCAGGCTCAGTATGGGCGATCGCGTCCTATTTTTCCTGGCTACAACCGCATTTCTGATAGCTTAGGGCGGGCGATCGAAACTGTTTTGCTGGGCAAAGCTAGCCCCGAAGCCGCCCTTGCCGAAGCCCAGCAGCGGCTAGATTTGATCTTGCAACGGTAGTCTTCTACAGCCCCATTCAATTGGTATGGGAATCGGGACGTATTGATGGCGGCAACAAAAATATCGATGTGGTGGATACCCTCGTAGGGGCGAAGCATTGGGTCATTACTGCTCGGTCATGCCAAAACGTATCGCCCCAATGCTTCGCCCCTACCCCCGGTGAATGACCGATTCTGGTCGGTAAAGAATTCTGTTTGACCCGTTGCAATGTATCGGGTCACAATCGCAATGTATCGGGTTGCAATGACATATTGAACCATCACAATGGCATTGCAGACCGTGCGATCGCCCTTTCAGGCGGCGATCGCCACACTAGCCTACAGGATTGAGATAGGAAGTGCCCCATCCTGTGCAAAGATAGGGAAGGTTGTTGGTGGTGGCACTTGAGCAGTCTTGTGCCTCGCCCCAACGACTGGTAGAGGAAGCAACACTGTAGATTTGTATGAAGGCTGGCGATCGCGTTCGAGTTAAAGAATCTGTTTTGGTTTACCACCATCCGGAGCGCCGGAACGAGCCATTTGAACTGCAAGGTCAGGAAGGCGAGATAGTCGATATTGTTAGCGTGTGGCACGACAGGCCAATCAGCGCCAATTTTCCAGTGCTAGTGAAATTTACCAAAAAGTTCAAAGCCCATCTGCGCGATGTTGAACTAGAAATTATTTAATTTAGCCAAGCGCATCTACGATTGGCTCTGCCCCAAATCGAATAGCATCGGTGCAGGGTAGCCCCGTTTCTTGCTGCACCTGAGCGATCGCCTCTTGGGCTGCGGTTTCGGACAAGTGAAAGGTATTGAGGGCGATCGCCACCACTTTAGTAGAGGCAAAGGTGCCACCTGCCCGCACAACAGTTTCGTATACCTGGATTGCGTCGGGTAATGATGGAATCGTGAAATCGGGAAAGCTTTTGATCTGGGTTTGTCCGGCGCGGTGTACCAATACCAGGTGGGTCGGCTGGCTGCCGCGCATTAATGGCAGCGTTGCAGTCGAAGCAGGATTCATCAAGGAACCCTGGCCTTCAATGTGCACAATGTCGTGATCTGCACCGTAGCGCATCACCTGCTGCTCCACCGCCCCTGCCGCAAAGTCAACCCGAATGGCATCTAAGGGAATGCCGGAATGTCCGAGCATTAGCCCGGTTTGTCCGGTTGCGACAAAGTGCGATCGCCACCCGCACTGTTGGCAGACCTTGTGCAGTTCCAGGCTAGTAGACATTTTGCCCACGCTCATATCGGTGCCTACGGTTAGCACCCGCTTGCAGAGAAGCGATCGCGCCTTGCCGCTGCCCACCGTTAGCCCCTCCGGTTCACGCCGCACATCCCAGAGCCACTGACCGGGCTGGACTAGAGCAGTCAATTCGGGATCGGTAGACATGGGAGTGTGTAGCCCGTTTACCACCGATAGTCCTGCCGCTACGCCTTGTTTTACTTCTTGCCACCAAGCCGCAGGCAGCGCTCCGCCAGAGGGGGCAATGCCAATGGTGAGCACGTCGGGCGCATACGCTAGTGCTGCTTGGACTGAGTCCACAATCGGAATATCACGGGGAATCCCCGTCAGCGCAGGCAACGACTTTCCTGCACTTTCATAGTCAATCACCGCCACAATCGGGATATCGCTGTAGCGCAACAGCGATATCCCAGTTTTTCCTCTAGAACTCTGCGTCCCCTCGTGCAGCAGAATGGCAACCCGATTATTGGCAGTCAACATGAGAT
>JBBQFG010000122.1:0-15582 GCA_038321765.1 Elainellales cyanobacterium | reverse complement strand
CTACTCTCTGTGATTCAGACCTGTCGCGCCCAAGGTCGTTCTGTTTTTGAATTCTTCAACTTAGCTTTGAGGACTACAGATTCGTCCAATCATCTACACATTCCTTCTCTCATCCCTGATCTCAGCACCTGAATTCTTACTAAAATTTTTCCAATCCGTACCAAAAAAGTCGGACTCATATACAGTTAAACTTCCAGAATTTGAATACTCAGATACAGAGAGCTTTGCTTCTTTAACGTACTCCTTATTTATGTCCCAGCCTATAATTTTTGAATTTTCAAATATATTAAGCGCAGCCCGAAGGAAAGCTCCTTTTCCACAGCTTGGCTCCATGATAACTTCCGGCAATATTTGGTGATTTACTCTAAGAGTTCGAACTACTTCTCTTGCAAGACTATCGGGGGTTTGAAAATCACCAAACTGCCATTTTTCCATTGATTTAGCCATCTTTATCTATCGAACTCTAAATATTCCTGAAGTACTACCAGCTTGTTGAATGACTCGGCTGTATTGCAATCTCCACTGAAGAGCATTTGAGATTGTTAAATATCCTTGATTTGGAGGCGATTCCAGAATTCTATCAGCCAATTGATTTGCACCTATTTCATCAACTGGTAAATTTCTCTCGATTATAAAGGCGATAATATCGTCCTTGTTTCCATCTCGATTCAAAATATCTATAATGCCTCTGGTCGTCTGAAAATCTCCTGTCCTGCTCTTATCTACAAAAATAGTATGCTGCATATTTAATCTTCCAGTTCTATTTTCTGGATCATCATACTTATCGTAAACAAAAATCAGAAGATGGTATCCCAAACCAAATACTTTTTGAGTTGCCGATCTAAAGGGACAAGAAGATTGTGGTTGCTTTATGCTTGTTACTTTAATGTCAACTTCAAGAGCAGGAAGATCAATACCTGATGCTGAATTTCCTGGTTGATAGCTGTAATTTTGAGCTAAATAGGCTGTGAATTTATGTTCAAGATAAGTTCCGACAGCTTTTCCATCTGTCACACCATAAAGGATGGGTTCGTCGTATATAGACTCTATTTCAGCAAACCTATAGCGGTTCCTCTTAACATGAGGTACACGTTGGACAGGCAGGGCAAGGGTTTCAGCTTGTTATTCGTACCGCACCAGATCGGTAACCGCTATAGCTGCTTCAGCACACAAGTTTTCTATGGTCAATATTGGCTGCATTTCTCTCTCAGATTACGCTACTGAAATAGTACATCGGTTTGCAAAGGCGGGAAAGTACAAGTCAGGAGCCTTCACCTGGTTCTGGAGCGTGTGCAGTTCTTGGTTTGGAAGAGAGGATTTGCGTACACCTAACTTGTTATTAGACGGAAAGTTTCCGCATATCATCCCAAATTGGGTGAATAGGCCAAAAGTTTCTGCATATCACTCTAATTTAAGTTAATCAGAGGAAAGTTTCTGCATATCACCCTAATTTAAGTGGATTGGAGGAAAGTTTCCGCCTATCTTCAGATACGTACGGGTAGGCACATGCGTATCATTAAGTACATACTCTACCGTTATGGCTTGACCATTCTCATGGAACCGTGTCCCAAAAAGCTGTTAGCTCAAGTGCGAGATGCGATTTGGCTCCAGCGCGATTGACAGGGTGGCGGTTATGCCCGTATCCTTGCAAATTAAGGTTGTTGAACGATTCTGTAGTCGAGCAACCTAAATTCGCTCCAAAAATCTAGCACCGCCCAATGTTGCTGTGAACAACACTGAGCGGCTAACCCCCAAACTGAGTAGGCAGTCTGGCGGCTAACTGGGAATTTTAGCATTCTCTCTAGCCACCCTGCTTTTGTTTACGCGGGGTGGCTAGGTTTTTGGGGTTTCCCTCTTACCGCTTATGCAGGAGAACCCCCAATGATTGAGATGTTTGTTTCAAGTGCGCGCAGTTTTTTGACGGGTAGTGAGGGTGAGAGTCGTCCTCAGCCGTTAGTTTTGCCGCTTTACGTGACCCCGCTGGCACCGGAACAAGAGCAACTGCGAATTGTGCTGATTAGCAGCCCTGGCTGGGTACGTGAGACGATTCACGATTTGCATCGCCGCAGTTTTGCCAATGCCAACGATTGGAGCAGCTTACAGCCCGGTGCTAACCCTGGTGAGGTGGTGAGCATTTTGACCCGACGGCGATCGCGCCGTTAATGGGTCTTCCGCAGGGGCGCGGCGTTGAGTGGGTGCGATCGCCTTCTAGATTCAGGGCACCACAGATCTAGGAGGCGTGTCTCCGTAGGCAGCTTCGAGCTGTTGGGTTGTGAGCGATCGCACCAGCGACAAGGGAATTGGCTCTCGGCTCAAAAAGGCGGCATAAGACGCGCTGAGATAGGGGCGATAGGTTTCATCATTGGCAATGTAGACCTGCATCATGGCCAAACTTAGCGCCTTAACGTATTCGCTACCCAAGATTGGATCGGGGCCCTTGGTAAGTTGGAGCAACAACCCCGATGCCTGAGCGTTATCGGCAAGCTGAGGATAAAACCCGGTGTGGTTTCCCGATGCCATCATGACGAGGTATCGGTCAGACTGGGTTAATCCCAAAAATGGGTAAATCTGCTCTGGAACAGCAGGAGTGAGCACATCATCGCTAGCCGATACCACCATCAGCGGAATGTCGATTTTGCCGATGTTTGCAGACCCAAAAATAGCGCCTGCTACCGGGGTAAGGGCGATCGCCGCCTGAATTCGGGGGTCACGTAAACTGTACTGATCATCGGGTAAAGTAGCCGCGTCGCACTGCAAGAGGGTTGAAAAGTTTGCGATGTGGCGATCGCCTGCACAAATTTGCCGCAGCCCAACCAAATCCAGATCGGCTCCGGCAATCGCCAGCGTGGTGTACCCACCGTAAGAATGCCCAATTAGCCCCACCCGGCTTAGATCCAGGCGATCGCGCCAAGCCGCATCTGACTGTGAGAGTCGCTCTAATTCATCTAACGCCAGCCGCACATCTTGCGGGCGATCAATAAATTCCGCTGGATTGGATGCGGCGTAGCGCTCACCTGCCGAGACTGCATTTTGATAGCTAGCGTCGCTGCCCACATGTTCGGGAACCACCACTACAAAGCCGTAGGATGCCAAGTGTTCGGCTAGAAAGCGCAAATCTACCCGCTGAGAGGCTAGTCCATGCGACAGCACTACAACAGGCGATGGTGCCGGGGGAAGTGGCACCACCTCTGGCGAGGCATTCGATGCAGGGCTAGTTGGAGGGCTAGGCAGATACACATCTACCTCAAACTGCCGCTCCATAAATTCCCCGACCAAAACAGACGCATAGCTTTGACTGGTCAAGCTCAACTCGGTGCGAGTCACCCCAAACTCTCCGGGCTGGCGCAGGTCAGGCAGTTGAGAAAAGTCAATCGGCGGCTCTGCGGCGGCAGCTTCGGCAGACTGTTGGGCGATCGCCATCACAGACGCATCTCGGTACGCCACCAGCATTTGGAGCGATTCACCTAAGCGCAGGAGTTCATCGACCCTAATTTTTACGTCTGGCGTCGGAAACTGGCGGATCAAGCTGAGAAAGCTGACCCCCTCTGGGTCGTTAGCAGCGAGGGTCAACGCAGCGCGCATTGCCAACAGGCCGTTGCGTCCTGACCCCGTTTGAACAATCTGCCCCAGGTCGGTTAGAAGGGCAGTGCCGGCGGTGCTGTAGCCAAATTGGCTAATGGCGATCGGGTCAAGCTGAATGCGTTGCTGTAACAATGGACGGAGCTGGGCTAATGCATCTGGCCCGGTAACACGACCCAAAAACCGCACCTTTGAGTCCATTTCTCCTGTTTCTGCAAAGGTTTCTAACGATTCGACGGGTAGCGTAAACTCTGCCAGCCCTGCCGAAAATCGAATTGCCTCAGCGCTAAAAACAGGCTTAGGGAAAAAGGTTGAAGTAAACACACCCAAGGATAGCAACGATTGCAATAGGGTCAGACGGGTTGAAGCCCAGAATAGCGATGCCATAATCTATCTACATTCCACTGAACATTACACACATATCAACTTCTAATTGAATCGGCCACAGATACAGAGCTTTGCGCTTGGATAGATTCAATTTTTTGATGAAAAGTCGCGCGGAGTGCAGCTCTCACAAAAATAATCGGCTGTATCCGATTGAAAACCGCTGCACATACTTAAAACATGACCTAGTAAACAAAAAAGCTAACGGAGAATGTTGACTTTTCGCACACACGGCGTACAAAAAATCAACATTCTACGAGACGTTTCAAACAGCCTTTAAATCCAGGAATAAAAACGTGTCGGTTAATCCTGGGTTGCTAAGATCTCTTCACGGTAGATCTTTTCAACCGACACGTGGACTCCCCCCTCGTTGTCATCCAAATAAGTATCAATGAAAAAGGCACAGAGCGTAGCAGAATCAAGCACCTCTAGGGTGAGAACATCGCCATAGCCGTTTAGTGTAGACCAAGTGGCTGTCACTAGAACGTTAGTGGCTCGATTAATCACCTTGCCGCCGTAGATCCACAAAATGGCTAGGGGTTCTCCCGGATCTCCCGTTTGAGATTGATAGTCAAATGTGCCATCTGTGATTTTGATTTCATAGATGCCAGATGCTAAATAGGTCTTTGCTGCAACATCGTTTTGGATGTGCTGCATTTCTTCAGGACTGAGCAGAAAAGCATTGCGGCGGCTGTGTACAACCAAGTCAGTAATTACAGAGTCCTCGGTTAGAGGGTAGCCCTCAAACAGCGCTCCAACCATAGCGTCTGGGTGGGTTGCGGCTGCTTTCTGCACCACTTTAGCTGGAAAGTGAACATGCTGCGATCGCGCCAGTCTTAGCCAGCGGCCATCGTCGGCAGTGTAGCCCACTTCGGCTACGTAGTCGCGATCGCCTTGGTGAATGGGTACGATTTTATCGTGGTTGTTCATCCAGCCATTGATGTCATATTCTTCAACAGAGTGAGCGTCCTGTATATCCAGATTTAGAGCCGTTGCATCATAAATCCGCAGCTTCAGGCTGCGTCCTCCCTGTTCTCGTAAAGCGGCTTTGTGAACCTCTGGCAGCTCCCACTTGACGTAGCCCGACGTAGTCCCCCACTTAGAAAAGACAAGGCTGCTTTCCTGTACAGGGCTGTCAGCAACGGAAGCGTCTATGTCGGCGATCGCCCCTCCCAGCCCTGCTGCCAATCCAGCCGCGCCCAGACCAGCCGCACCCAGGCCAACTGCGCCCAGGCCAACCGCACCTAGTCCAGCCGCGCCTAGTCCTCCCCCATCGGGTAGTTCAAGCCCCGCAGAATCGAGCCGTTCAGCCTCCTCTGAACTAGATACGTCTGAAGTAAATACCTCTGCGGCGGGAAGCACGGTCGGCATTGGCGTATCCCACGCATCGCCCTCAAGTAGGTCGGGTTCATCGGCGGGCTGAGGCTCAACCTCGTCGTCTTGGCCTGCGCCAAACGAGGCTCCAGCTAGGGCGGCTGCTCCCGCTACGACGGCACCCGCTGCGCCAATATCCGCTGCCCCAATGCTGCCCCCACGGCTGTCCTCACTGCTGCCCCCACTGCTGTCTCCAAGATCCCCCAAGCTGGTCAATTCAGCCGAGTCCCCAAGAACAGACTGTTCATCAGCCGTAATGCCGTCCGTTATTAGAGGGGCAGCAATCTCTGCCGTCGCGTCATAGGCGGGCACCCGAACGTGAGCAGAGCGGGCAATTTTCAGCCAGCTTCCATCGGCTGTGACATATCCCAGCTCAACCAGATAATCACGGTCATCTGTCGCGATCGGCATGTGTAAATCTTGATCGTCTAAGCTGCACGCAAATTCTTGAACGCTGTGAGCAGCTTGTCGATCTAGATCAATGTCGGTTACGTCGTACAGCCGTAGCTTTAGGTCGCGATCAGCTTGGTGACGCAGGTCATCAATTACGGCATCGGGTAATTCCCAATAGGCATAGGCATCTCGACAGTTACGGGGAGTTAAAATTAGCCGAGGATCGCGGATAACAGCCAACGGAGGGACTAGAACGGCGGCTGCACCAGCCGCCGCAGCCACACCAGCACCTGCTGCGGCACCAACTGGAACACCCGACGCGACACCCGACGCGACACCCGGAGAAGTAGCGATCGCAGCAACAGGCGGGGCACCACGTCCTTTGAGCCATAGCAATAACCCGGCCAGCCCTAGTAGAGGCAACAAAATGCCCCACCATGGTAATCCCGGCTGCGGCGCAGCGGCGGGCGCTGCTGCCGCACCTGAACTGGGAGAGGCTGCTGAACTGGGAGAGGCTGCTGCTACTGGTGAGGGGTCTGGAGCGGTGCTGGGAGAGTCCGTAGCCGACGGCGTTGCAGTCGCAGTGGCCACGGCAGCCGCTTCCGCTGCTTTAGCTGTTTCTACGGCTTCTTGCCCTGGAGCAGAGGTGGCAAAGCCCAAAAATGCCTGGACAATGGGGCTAAGGCTACCAGCGGCACCGGATTTGTAAACATAGCTACGGGGCTGAGAGTAGGGATAGGCCGGATTGTCAGGCAGCGTCTTGTGCATGGGGACAATTTTGACGTTGCTTTGTCCAATTACTTGGTCGGCGATCGCGTAGCTAATACCGTCGTTACCCAATTCGTTGACAACGGTCGCTGTCTCGTCATCGTCGGCCTGAGTTGCCGTTGCTCCCGTCTCAAACGGAGCATCCTGAAAAATTTTATACGTCCCAAGCGAGAGGCGAGTATCACTTGTATCAGGGCGATCGACAAACCGAATGTTGCCTGGTTCACCGCCTACTTCAGACCAGTTAGTAATTTCGCCGCGAAAGATCTGAGCAAACTGCTCAAACGTCAACCCACCCGCATAGGGATTATCTGGCCCCACAATAATCGCAATCTTCTCGCGGCTAATGGGAACTGCAACCAGCCCTTCGGCCTTTTCTGCTGCCGTCAACGGACGACCGATAGCCGCCAAGTCAATATCCCCATTGACCAAAGATTCCAGCGCCGCCGCTGTGCCAGCATCGGCCAATTCAACAGCAGTGCCAGCAAATTTCTGTTCAAATCGCTGCTTTAACGCTTCGTTGATCAGCGTCATACTACTAGAGCCGTCAACCGTTAGGCTAGAGCCACTCGGCACCGAACTCGGCAGGGGAAAAGAGGTAGGAGTGGGCGCTTGAGCTACCACCGTAGAAGAAGCCGTTAACGATGCGGCTAACGCCTCCGATGTTGCCGCCAATGCCAATAGCATTGCCGAATACGTAATTAATGTCTTTCTTGCATTTAACATATGCTAATAACTGGATGCTAACAACTGGGTGCCAATAACTGAATGATTCATGCTTACGTTTGAATACAGGGCAACAACGGAAAAACAACAGGATACAGAACTATGAGAATCAGATACTGTGCTTATTAGAGCTTTGTTCAACTGCCCTGCTCAAAATCCATAGAAATGGAATTCTGAAACGGCTCCAAAACCAGTTCAAAACTTCTAAATCCGAGCGATCGAAAGATGCACTTCTCCTTCGTTATCGTCCAGATGAGTATCAAAAAAGAATGCACAGAGTGTCGCCTTTTCCTTCACTTCCAATACAAGCGCATCATCGTAGCCATTCAGTGATGACCAAGTTGCTCCAACCTCGACACCTGTTTTTTGATTAATTACTTTACCGCCGTAGATCCAGAGCATAACCAATGGCTCACCAGTATGCCCAGAGGACTCTTGGCAATCGAACGAGCCACTCTTAATCTTGACAATATTGCACCCTGGTTCTAGCTCCAGAGATACGGCGACTTCTTGCTGTAACCGATTCATCTGCTCAGGGCTAAATCTGTAGCAATTGGCCTTACTCTGAACATTGAGATTAGCAACAATATTATTTTCCATCACTCGATTCTCTCCTCAGCTTAGTGTTCGATGTTGCTGTGCTATGGATATTGAGTCGCCAAAGTGATTTCTGAGTTCTTTTAGTTAGGCCATGAAGCACTAAGTAGTTCAACCTAAATAAAAACCAAATTCTAAAACCCTGCGCCGCCCGCTGTGCGAGCGGCGCAGGGTTTTAGAATCTTATATTTAATTAAGCCCACCTACTTATTCAAATGATAATTAAGTTATTAAAGAGTCATAAAACAAAGAGCTAATCGAAGAGTAATTGAGCTAAAATCTGAGCTGTTTAAAGACTGACTTAACAAGAGATTCGCCGACTATTTCCTTGACCACTTCCTTTAATGATTAAGAATACTAGCAGTTTGTGTTTTTTCTGTAAAGCTTTGATGGATACATCGTTGGGCACTCTTTGGAATACGTTGCCGATTTTGTCTTCAGCACCTGACGAGAGGCTGTGTCAACCATTGATTTTTCGTGTGCGGTGCGTGCAAGAAATCAACCTGTCTGAATACTTTACAAGCAGTTTTTAAGATTTTTAGGGGCGATCGCCACACTCTACTGCAAGAGACTTCACACATATTTTTTAGCAGTTTTTGCATAGCATAGAATATCAAAACTGCACTACGAACGAGAGAACTGCTATACGACTTTTGGATGAAGTCCTTGAGGCAATTTATTATCTATCACCCTCTATCTTGATGCTGCTTTGACTATACTTTACGACTATCTTTAGTTTGACTAAAGCCCAACGTAATCCTCAACAGACTTCCTGTGAACTTGCTGCTCTCAAGACGGTAGTCTTCCGGCCGCTTCACTAGAGCAACTTATGCCAGAGATTGCTTTAGTCTTCATCCCTTAACCGTTCCTTCTCTTCCTTCTCCCGCAGGGCTTCAACTACGCTTTTGGCAAATCCCGCTGTAGGAATGGCCATTAACAAGCCCAAGACCCCTCCAACTCTGGCACCAATCAGCAGAGCGATGATCACCCAGGCCGGATTCAGCCCCGTAAAGCGCCCTAGTAAACGAGGAGCGATCGCATTCTCAATCGTCTGATTGACAAATATGCCCACAACCAGCATTTTCACGCCTAGCCAAAAGCTACTGAGGCCAACCAAAAAGCTAATCATGCCAATGCTCAATGGGGCACCAAGCGGAATCAGCGTCATAATTCCCACAGCTATGCCAAACAACAGTCCAAAGGGCACCTGCAACACCACAAACACGACAATCATGGCGAACCCCATGAGCATCGCTAGGGTAGCTTGACCGCTAAAGTAATTGTGAAAATTTTGCCGCAGCGATCGCCGTAATCGACCGCTAGATTGACTGGGCACCCATTGAAATATCCCCTCCCAGAGATGTTCGCCGTGTACCAATAAATAGAAAGCAAGGGCGATCGTAATCACAAAATCTAGCGCACTCCCCGCCAGCCCAATGCCAAAGCCGACCACTCCGCTGCTAAACGGTTGCAATTGTGCCAGTAACGTTTCTTGCAAACGAGCCACAAAATCCAGCAAATCAACCGGTAAACGTCTGGCTGATGCCCAGCTCTGTAATGACTGAAACTGGTCACTGCCAGACACAATCCAAACCGGGAGATTTTGAAGCAATCCATTGGCCTGATCCATCAAGACCGGAATCAACGTCACCGTCAAGATAAAAAACAGCGATAGTGCCAACAAGAAAACAACCAAAACAGCGCGTGAACGCGATAATCCGTGGTGCTGTAACCAGCGAACTGCATAGTTGAGGACAAACGCGAGTAAATTAGCGCCTACAAAGATGGCAAAGAGCTGCCGAAAGTAACTGGTCACCAGTAGAAGTGCCCAACCGTTCAACACAATAATTGGCAGAATTAGCCCCCAGATTAACCATTGGGGTAGGTCGTTGATCCATTTCATCAAGTTTGTCCGGTGGAGCAGTCTAGGCAGAAATAATCTGGCACTAACGCGATCGCACTTGAAGTGATCGGGAGTCAGCCATCAGGCAAGATTGGGAAAATGGTCACTTTGATTTTGCCGCCTCTAAGGGCAGAAAATTTACCCTGATCAATCCTGATCAATTCAATCCGGATCAATTTAGAAGCGGTCTTCTTGAAAAGTATCGTGGAAATTGCTGCTTCGCGCCGAAAAACAACTCTTTAAAGGTCAGGCGCTGCTGAAATTTTAGGGATGATTTTTTGGATGAGAGGAAAGTTATTGCAAGGGGCACAGCAATTCTCAGCAATTACTTTGCCCCAATTTTCGAGAATTCTCATTTTTTGCTCGCATAATCTCAGAATCGGTTAGGGCAGTGAAGTTAGGGATCTAACCTTGAAACAGACGGAAATTACGCCATTAGATCCGTCTTTCGACGAAGACGACGGACTCTATTCTCGCTATAATCTTCAACAACGATTCTGAAATATTGTTTCAAAACTTAACAAACTCTTACATACTTTTTTGGGGGCGATCGCGCATATGACCACGGAATCTACCACAACTCGACTGATTCGCTTTCTGCGGGAAGAGCTTTCAATTCCAGCAGCGGCGATCGCCCTGGCTTTAAAGCAACCCGAACACGAATCGAACTTGCTGCCCATGGTGCTGTGGCAATACGGTCTGATCACCTTAGAGCAGCTCGATCGCATTTTTGACTGGCTCGAAACTGCCTAAGTCAAGCAGTGTAGGGAGCTTGGCTCTCAAGCTTAAAGCCGCACCGGAGAGACAACCTCATAAAGCAACCTTTAAAGCAACTTTGACGGACGGTAATTACCCCCTCAAGTGCAGGGATATCCCAAGGTGTTTAGCCTTAGGTTGAAACGTCTAAATCTTAACAAACCTTTAAAATGGAATCTAAGGAAAAGTGCCATATTGCAACCGTGCGATCAACACTATCTCCCTAACCGCCTCAAGGAGCATTCACTTCATGCCAATTAAAGACCAGCCCAAAGCCCCACGCTCTCGCCGCATTGGCAACATTTTGTTAGTCGTGTCGGGCTTGTTCTTGCTGGCTAACATTTTTCTCCCTCGAATTTTGGGGCCTTCCATTCCTCAAGTTCCATACAGTTTGTTCATTCATCAGGTAAACGAGCAAGAGGTTCTGCGTGCCTCTATTGGGCAAGACCAAATTCGCTATCAACTAAAGGTTGAAGGGACTGCGGCAGAGGAGCAAGCCGGACAAGTGCTTGCCACTACACCAATTTTTGATCTGAATTTACCAACGCTTTTAGAAGAAAAGGGTGTTGAGTTTGCTGCCATTTCTCCACCTCGCGGCAACTGGTTTACCAGCATTTTGGGCTGGGTAGTGCCCCCCTTAATCTTTGTAGCAATCTGGCAATTCTTTCTGTCCCGTGGGGCAGGGGGCGGTCAAGGCGTTCTATCTATTGGTAAAAGCCGCGCCAAGGTCTATGTAGAAGACGATGCCAAAAAGGTAACGTTTACTGACGTGGCGGGTGTTGAAGAAGCCAAAGCCGAGCTAGTTGAAGTAGTTGAGTTTCTTAAAAATCCCAAGCGCTTTACTCAAATTGGTGCCCGCATTCCCAAAGGAGTGCTGCTAGTCGGCCCTCCGGGTACAGGTAAGACCCTGATGGCCAAAGCGGTGGCAGGGGAAGCCGGAGTGCCGTTTTTCAGCATATCGGGTTCAGAGTTTGTAGAAATGTTTGTGGGCGTAGGCTCATCGCGGGTACGCGACCTGTTTGAACAGGCCAAGAAACAGGCTCCCTGCATCGTTTTTATTGATGAACTGGATGCGATCGGTAAGTCCCGTGCTTCTAATGGGTTCTACGGCGGCAACGATGAGCGGGAACAAACGCTAAACCAGTTGCTGACCGAAATGGATGGATTTAGCGGGGGCGACCAGACGGTAATTGTGCTAGCTGCTACAAACCGGCCTGAAACGCTTGACCCCGCGCTGCTGCGTCCCGGTCGGTTTGATCGGCAGGTATTGGTCGATCGCCCTGACTTGCTCGGTCGTTTGGCCATTTTGGAAATCCATGCTCAAGCGGTCAAGCTTGGTGCCGATATTAATTTGAGGGCGATCGCCACTCGAACTCCCGGTTTTGCTGGTGCAGACTTGGCCAACTTAGTCAACGAAGCTGCCTTGCTAGCCGCCCGCAATGGCCGTGAAGCCGTTGCCCAGGAAGATTTTGCTGAGGCAATCGAGCGCCTGGTCGCTGGTTTAGAGAAAAAGAGCCGGGTGCTCAACGAAAATGAGAAGAAAATCGTGGCCTATCACGAGGTTGGTCACGCGCTGGTGGGTGCTTTAATGCCCGGTAGCAGCAAGGTTGAGAAAATCTCGATTATTCCTCGCGGTATGGCCGCTTTGGGTTACACCCTGCAATTGCCTACTGAAGATCGGTTTCTGATGAGTGAAACAGAGCTAGAGGGTCAAATTGCTACGCTTTTGGGTGGACGCTCCGCAGAAGAAGTGATTTTTGGCAGCATCACTACAGGTGCGTCCAACGACCTTCAGCGCGCGACCGATCTGGCAGAGCGCATGGTGACTACCTATGGCATGAGCAAGGTGCTTGGCCCCTTGGCCTATCAACAGGGTCAGCAAAATGGATTCCTGGGGGGTGACATGAACCCTCGCCGCATGGTGAGTGAGCAAACGGCTGAGGCGATCGATCGCGAAGTCAAAGGAATCGTAGACGCAGCTCACAGTAGGGCGATCGCCATTCTTGAGCAAAATCGAGATTTGCTAGAGGCGATCGCGACCAAGCTCTTAGAAACTGAAGTTGTAGAGGGCGACGCGTTAACGGGCTTCCTGAATCAAGTCAAAGACTCGGCCAACCTGCTAGTCGAAGCGTAAGGATCAGTTAGTTTGTTTTTGTGGCCGATAATGTTGAGCCGTCGTGCGGCGGCTCAACATTATCGGCCACATTCGTTTTTAAAGCGCTCCGCAATCCCGTGTTATTACGCGCTGCAACAAAGTGGACTCATAAAGTTCGACAGAATTACTGAGCGTGTTTTATCTACATCAACGGAAGACTGGCAATAGTGTCACTATTCGCTTGCTATGTCTTCCATGCAAACAGTCAATTTTTCCAGTCGAGTCTTCGATAGAGCAAAGCGGCTCAATCTTGCCACTGGGAACGCTACTCAGGCGGGCGAGCTAGGGCGCACCAACCCAGTCGAATTCTTTAAGGTTCGGCTTAATCGACGCAGCAGCCTAACCCTTCACCTGTCTGAGTTAGCGACTGATCTCCAGGTCAGTTTACTCAACCGCTCCGGCAAGGTATTAGAGCAGTCTAATTTCAACAGTGCAACTAAACTCGATACCTATGATTCGCTAAAACCTGGCGTTTACTATCTTCAGGTGGCTCGTCAAGCCGGGAGTACTAAATATCAACTGGCGCTTTCAACCAAGCAACGTACCACTTCTGAGTCTACTGGTCCGTCTACAGGCTCTTCGTCCACAGGCTCTCAGAAGACTGGTTTGCCGTTGGCTGGCCGCCAATCAGCGACAGATTCCAGGGGCGATCGCCTAATTCGTCAAGTCGTAAAGTTGACTAACCTCTACCGCCAGCAAGCAGGGCTGCAACCGCTCCGGCTCAATGCTACGTTGAACACTGCTGCTCATGCCCACAGCCTCGATATGGCGACCCAAGACTTTTTTGGGCATGTTGGCTCTAACGGTTCCACCGTATTCAATCGGTTAGACACCGCAGGCTACAACTATGCTACCGCCGGAGAAAACATTGCAGCCGGATTTACGACAGCCAAAACGGTAGTAGAAGCCTGGATGAATAGCCCCGCGCATCGGCAGAATATTTTGACCCCTTTTGTGGAAGAAGTCGGCATTGGGTATGTTTTTCTGCCAAACGACTCTGGCAAATTAAAGCTACGCTCTTACTGGACTCAAGATTTTGGAGTGCCCAGAGATTAAACTAACTATCACCCCTATCGTTTTCTCAGCGGTACCACATCAGCCTCATTGCTTTCGCGGGCAATGCGAACGAGCAGCGCCGCTGACACCAAACTGGCAATCATGGAACTACCACCGTAGCTAAAGAACGGAAAGGGCAAGCCAGTTGTAGGCAGCGCCCCAGTTGCCACAGCAATATTGAGCAGCGATTGGCCGATTAGCAGCGTCACAATACCAATGGCCACTAATTTATGAGTCGGCTGACGTGCTTTTATGGCCACTCGAAGCCCCACAGCCGCATAAGTTCCCAGTAACGCCAATAACAGTAAACTGCCTATGAACCCAAACTCTTCGGCAAAGACCGCAAAAATAAAATCGGTGTAATGAATGGGCAGGTAAAACAACTTTTGTTGAGACAGGCCAAACCCGGTACCCCACAGCCCACCTGACCCTACGGCTAATAAGCTTTGGATTAGCTGATACCCGTTTTGGGTTGGGTCTGCCCACGGATTTAGAAATGACATAACCCGTTCACGCTGATAGTCGCGCAGGCTAATGCTCAGGATGGCAGTACCCAGTCCGGCGATCGCAGTCGCACCCAACTGCCAATAGGGTAGACCCGCCGCCAGAGCAATCAGCCACAGCAACATACCGCACAGCGCTGCTGTGCTCAAGTTAGGCTGCAACAAAATACTGACCAGCAGTACTACAAAAATGCCGAGCCAGCTCAGACGCGATCGCACCGTCAACTGCTCCCAACGGCCAAAAATGCGGGCACTTTGCAGCACCAAAAAGGGCTTAATCAACTCAGATGGTTGCAGAATGGGCAGCGGGCCTAACGACAGCCAGCGGCTAGCGCCATTCACCGTCGTCCCCAGCCCTGGCAGCAGCGTCAGGAGAATCAACCCAATACCTAGTAAGGTGAGCCAGTCAGCAATTCCCAAGATATAGCGAATTGGCAAACTAACCAAAACGCCAAATCCCATCAGCCCCACCACAACCCAGACTAACTGCCGTTGAAAATAATACAGACCGTTGCCAAAATCCTCATCAGCAATGGCGTAGGACGCTGAGAATAGTACTACGAGTCCTAAAATCAGCCACAAAAATGTTAGCCATCGCAACAAACGAGCTTCTAAAGCCCAGCTTTCAACCGATGGATTGAACAATGGCATCAACGAGCGAAAATTCATACAACATCAGTGAAGTGGAGTTTACCTAATAACGCGAGAAGTAGTTCAACCTAAATAAAAACCAAATCCTAAAACCCTGCGCCGCCCGCTGCGCGGGCGGCGCAGGGTTTTAGAATCTTATATTTAATTAAGCCCACCTACTGATGCAACTTTCCCGGACTACCCACTCTGCGTTAATTTGAACCGTTTGCCACGTTTGGTTTCAACTTGGCGTATAGCAATCGAGGAGTTAGTTAAGATGGGGTGCAGGGGTTTCACCCCTGGCTGGGGGCGAAGCCCCCACACCCCCTTTGTCCCAACTGTCTCGACAGTTGCTATAGATCGGGCGGCATTGCTTAATCTGGGTACGATTTTTTTGAAAGGGACGCGGAGTGCCCCTTTCAAAAAAAAATTCATCCATGAAATCAGCAATACCAGTCGGGCTATTTAGAAGGATAGCCCAATCACTACGGTGCTTCACGTCAAGCACGGCTCTCTGCAAGAATCTGTACTTGACTCCACAAGAATCTGTACTTGACTCTACAAGAATCTGTACTTGATAAAGAATCTGTACTTGATAAGTAGATGGGCGTAATTAAATATATAGCCATAGTCATAAAGATTAGGACATGCCAGCGTCATTCCCGCGCAGGCGGGAATCCACCCCCGCACCTATCGAGCAGATGGATTCCCGCCTGCGCGGGAATGACAGGGAGGCGTCCTATTGATCATGGCTACCG
>JBBQFG010000121.1:0-15859 GCA_038321765.1 Elainellales cyanobacterium | reverse complement strand
GAGTTAGATTTTTCAGATTGTTGTAGGCGAGAGTTTTGCCTTTACTTACAACAATCATCAATCAACGGTAAGTAGTTCAACCTAAATAAAAACAAAATTCTAAAAGTCTGTGCCGCCCCCGGGGCGGGCGGGCCCGACTTTTTTGGGTTTTTTTTTAATTTAGCCCATCTACGTAGTGGTGGTGTGGGTATTGTTTTTGATTATTTTTTTAAGTTAAGGATATACTATCTACTACATCATTCTGATAAATCTCTCTCTGTAAGATGTGTAAAGTAGAGATAATTTTAGATGGGCGTCATTAAATATAAAACCTTAAACGTCTGGCCCGCCCGCGCCGCGGGCGCCACAGACTTTTAGAATTTTGTTTTTATTTAGGTTGAACTACTTACCGTTGATTGATGATTGTTGTAAGTAAAGGCAAAACTCTCGCCTACAACAATCTGAAAAATCTAACTCTGTAAGATGTGGAAAGTAGAGATAATTATAGATGGGCGTGATTAAATATAAAACCTTAAAAGTCTGCGCCGCCCGCGCAGCGGGCGGCACAGGCTTTTAGAATTTTGTTTTTATTTAGGTCGAACTACTTAGCAGCTATGGGCATAGTCAGAATCTGACTAAACCTTAATTGTTTGAACGGTTGATTTTTTGTTGATTCCGTACGGAAAAGGAGTTTAGGCAACTATGGACTGTAGTCACGTTCAATTTTGTGTCCACGATGAAAATTCACGGGGCATGGGTGCTCGTGATATCGATCTACACCAACTTCAGAGTTTGTTTCAGGTTACGGCGTTTTGGGCACAAGATCGACGCGTGGAAGACTTGAGTGTGGCGATCGCCCATAGTAGTCCAATCGTAACGGCATGGGATAGCGATCGGCTGATTGGATTTGCCCGCGCCACATCTGATGGTATCTACCGCGCTACGATTTGGGATGTGCTGATTCATCCCGATTATCAGGGTGCTGGGCTAGGACGTAAATTGGTAGAAACGGTACTGATGCATCCCCACGTTAACCGGGTTGAGCGCGTCTACCTCATGACGACCAACCAGCAAAAATTTTACGAGCGCATTGGGTTTGAAGCAAACCAGACCACTACAATGGTGCTTTTCAACCAGCCAGTTTCTCAGGAAGGCTTGCCGGGTGTCGTGACGGAATTGGCCTGCTAAATTTGATTAGAACTATCTAAAAGCCGCTGTTGTTGACTTCTCGGCAACAACAGCGGATTTTATGCGTTGGTATGGAAACACCTTGTCCGTTAGCGACGAGACCGAAACGACGGTGGTTTACGCCGAGTTAGTCCGCCTCGGCGACTGGCGCGATCGCTCGCTTGCTCTTTGCGAGCCGCAACGGCATCAGCAGCATCTTGTCGCCAGCCAAATTGACTGGTCAACCGCTTAGATAGCCCCGATAGCTGGCTGGGTCTATCCGTTTCGGTAATGGGTTTGGTCTGCTTTAGATACCGTGCAATTGACCCGCCTGCCCATCCACCCAAAGCGCCCAATAAGATACTCAAGACCACTGGATATTGCAGCAGCGCAAAGGCAACCATAAAGACAATCCAGAGCTTTAGTCCGACTGTAAACCCATCGTTGGTCATCGCTTAGGCCAGTAAGAGATTTGGTAGTGGTATTGATGTAAGGATTTTTTGATGGGCGAAGTCCGCCCATCAAAAAATCCTTACCAATTTAGGACTACCAGAGATTTAACACTTCTTCTGTAGTCTGCGTGGTGTCTAAAGTTCTAACATATTCCGATTCAGCAGATGTGAACGACTCAAATGACTGGGCGGCCAAAATGTCAGGGGTAGCATCGGCAATATCACCTGTGCGCTGACGCAAGCGTTGGGTCAACAACTCTAACGGAGCCGTGCAATGCAGGATTTGCAGGGGCAGATGGTGAGCATTCGCCTGGGCGATCGCCGTCTCTCTCAACGCTTGGCGATCGTACTTAGCATCTAGAATAACGGTGTACCCCGCCTGTGCTAACGCTAGTCCCAAGTCCAGCAGCCGCGTGTAGGTTTTCTGCGTCATCTCTGGCGTGTAGAGCGCCGCATCGCCGCGTTGGTCTAGCGAGAGGCCACCCAAGTGCTTGCGAACCGCATCCGAGCGAATGTGGATGGCTCCAATGCGGCGGGCTAGCTGTCGTGCTGTCGTGCTTTTACCCGCACCCGACAGCCCACTCATCAAAAACAGTCGTCCTGCTTTGGGCTGGGTACTCTCCCACGTCAGCCGATAATACAGCGCAGCCGTATCCAATGCCGTTCGCTTCTCGTGATCAGGTACAGTCGGATCATTCAGCAAAAATGAGGTGACTTTGGCGCGCACATAGGTTTGCCGATTGATGTAAATGGGCAGCACTTGCAGTCCTTCCCAGTCGCCTGTTTGCTCCACATAGGCGTTGAGAAACACAGTGCTGAGATCGGAACGCTGTCGGGCTTGCAAATCCATCACGATGTAAGCGATGTCGAACATGACATCAACAAAGCGAAATGGTTCGTTGAACTCGATGCAGTCGAATAGGAAGAATTGCTGGTTCCAGTAAGCGATGTTACGCAGGTGCAAATCACCGTGACATTCGCGAATCCAATTGTTTTTAATCCGGTCGGCAAATAGGGCTTGATGGGTGGCAAAGAAGCGATCGCTATAGGTTCGCGTTTGCTCAAACTGCTGCTGTGTTTGGGGCCCCCCAATATACTGCTGCGTTTGCTCATAATTTTCATCAAATGCCTGCCGTACCTGCGACACTTCACCAAAACTGCGGATGTAGTCGTTTGTTGTGGTGCCTAGGTGAAACTTGGCAATAACCGTGGCTAGCTCTTGCAGCAGCGTTTCAGTTAGCTCTCCCTGTTCATATAACTCTGTCAACAGCGTCTGTTGGGGGAACTGTCGCATTTTGACGGCATAATCGACAACCTCACCCAAACCGCCCAACTGAAATTTGGGTTCTGCACCGCCTGCTGCCTGCGTAATGGGAATCACTGCCAGGTATAGCTCAGCAGCAGCTCTCTGATTTAGCCGCAGTTCTTCTTCACAGAAATGTCGCCGCTTTTCTAGAGTGGAATAATCTAAAAAGCCAAAGTTCAACGGTTTTTTAACCTTGTAGGCGTAGTCTCCTGTTAGCAATACATAGGAAATGTGGGTCTGAATCAACTGCACAGGTGACTCAGGCGATGGAAAAAAATCTTCAGGTTCTAGGCGATCGCCTCCCATGACTGGTTGGATTGAGGCAGGTACCGAGTGAGGGTAAAACTCTGGGTTCAACATTTGCTGAATCAGAGGCGGCAGAGTAGAGTCAGTCATGTTGTAGAGAGAGGGTTATGGCTTGTAAAGCATCGCATAAAAAAACAGCCCTAGGGCTGACATAATTAGGCCTTCTACAGGAATGCTTTTTTGGAGGACGTGAATTGTTCCCTGGCTTAGCCGGGGAATAATTCACGCTGGAGGTCTATTGATAATGTTGTTGTGTCTTAAGGGTTGACTGTTCTTGCACGTATCTTGCACGTAGCGTAGAACAGTCAACCCTTAATTCGCGCCTCTAGTTTAAGTAGCGTTTCCGCGTCCCTAGTTTAAGTAGCGCTGATTCTTGATCTATTCAGCGTCTTCAGCCGCGTCAGTGACAGCTCCTCTAGATTGCAGGACAGACACGACGACGCGATCGCCTTCTCCCACCGCTCTAACGCCCTCAGGTAGCGTCAACTCATTAACGTGCAGGGCATCTCCCAACTCCAGACTAGAGATGTCAATCTCAATCGAATCAGGAATCTGATCTGGAGCACATTGCACCGTGATTTCGTTCATGTTGGTGTCCAGCGTACCTTGGCCAACCTTTACACCCACCGATTCGCCAATAAAGTGTAGCGGTAGTGTCACTTCCACGCTTGCCTGACTACCAATCGAGAAAAAGCTCAAGTGGTATAGATTGCGCTTCCAGGGATGGCACTGCACCTCACGCAGCAGTGCTTTACCGTTCCAGGGTAGGTCAGTGACGTTGAGCTGAATTACAGTATTGTTGACCACCGCCTTTTTTACCAAGGTTTCTGCGGTTTTTGCATCCAAAGTTACAGAAACAGAGTTTGCGCCATCATGGCCATACAGCACCGCTGGAATTTTACCTTCCCGCCGGAGGGTGTTGCTCTTTGAATTATCTAGGCGTTTCTTGCACTCAACTGTAAGTTCCATGATTTGCTCGTAAATTAACGTTAGGGTAGAAAAGTTTCGGATTTTGAAGGTTGAGACTAAAAGACGCTATTGCCTACAGAGCAAGCATCCTTTGGCTCTTAGCTCTGATTTATGCTTCTGCTGCCGTCAATGCTCCATTGGTGTACAGCAGCGCCCGCTTGGGTCCGTGGATCGGGTCTTCGACGATAATGGTCTGATCCCTACTGGCACCCAAGGAGACAATCGCGATCGGCACCTCCATCAATTCTGCCAGGAACTTGAGATAGTCCAATGCTTGTTGAGGAAGATCGTCTAGGGTGCGGCAGTCAGCGGTTGAGCGCTTCCACCCAGGCACTGTTTTGTAAATGGGCTGACAGCGAGCAAATCGACGTGCATTGCTAGGAAAATCGCGGAACTGCTGTCCATCAATTTCGTAGGCAATACAAACGCTAATTTCATCCAGTTCGTCCAACACGTCTAGCTTGGTGATAGCGAGACAGTCTAGCCCGTTAATCCGCACGGCGTAGCGCCCAATTACTGCGTCAAACCAACCGCAGCGTCGTCGTCGCCCTGTCGTAGTGCCAAATTCGGCACCGCGATCGCACAGCAGATCTCCCAATTCCCCGTTCAATTCAGTGGGAAATGGCCCCTCGCCTACCCGTGTCGTATAGGCCTTAGCCACGCCAATCACGCGATCGATAATAGTAGGGCCAACACCTGCCCCAATACAGGCACCCCCCGCTACTGGGTTTGAAGACGTGACATAGGGATAGGTGCCGTGATCTAAATCCAGCAGTGTTCCCTGTGCCCCTTCAAACAAAATATTGCGACGCTGCTTTACAGCCTCTGCAATCCGCAAAGAGCTGTCTACCACATGATGTCGTAACCGCTCAGCGTAGCCCAAGTACTCTTCAATCACCGCTTGGGGATCAAGAGGAGACAGCCCATAGAGCTTTTCAAGAATGACATTCTTGTGTTGAATAGCCCAGGTTAACTGCTTCCGCAGCCCCTCTGGCTCCATCAAGTCAATCATGCGGATACCCGTGCGTTCAGACTTGTCTGCATAGGTTGGCCCAATTCCACGGCCTGTTGTGCCAATTTTGTGGCTGCCGCGTTGCTCTTCGGATGCTTGGTCAATGAGCCGATGATAAGGCATCGTGACATGAGCTGTCTCCGAAATCAGCAGGTTTGCTGTAGAAATTTCCAGATCAGCAAGCTGATCGAGTTCTTGCAGCAGAACGCGCGGATCAATCACCGTTCCCGAACCAATAATGCACTCCGTAGTGGGGTACAAAATTCCAGATGGAATTAGGTGCAGCTTGAACGTCTGCCCCTGTACAACCACCGTATGTCCGGCGTTAACGCCCCCCTGGTAACGTACGACCACGTCTGCTGACTTGCTAAGCAGGTCAGTAATCTTGCCCTTTCCTTCATCGCCCCATTGGGCTCCAATTACAACAACGTTTGCCAAAGCTATAAGGTTGCTAGAATTTTCAAATAAGTACGCAATCTCCCATTATCGTCAGGGCGTGTTCCTCATGTCAATCCTTAATGCTGATTTAATGCGCCAATCCAGTTAATTATTTTGAGAGGTTCTCATGACGCTATACGCTGAGTTGCATCGCCATTTGGGAGGCTCCGTAGTTCCCCGAATTTTGTGGCGCTATTTTCAACGGAACCAGCCAGACTTGGCAGAACGATTCCCCAACTATCTAGAGTTTGAAGATTTTTACACTAAACCTCGCAACACGCTGGCGGAATATCTTGAATTGCATACCTTAGTAGAAAGTGTGCAGACTCAGGAGACTCTACCGTACTTCATTTATCGCTTAATGCGGGGAGCCTATGTATTTGAAAATTTGGCCTATCTAGAGCTACGCTATACGCCCTATCTGCGGACACCCGAGCACCTGAGTCAGTCGGAACGAATTGACTTGATGACGCAGATTGTAGAAGTAGTGGGGCAAGCTAGTCAGTTTAGCGAATATCCGATCGCCACCAGTCAAATTCTCTGTATGCACTCGCGCTTGCCCTATGCGGTGAACCGAGCGATCGTAGAGCTGGCAGGCCAGATGAAACAGCATGTCTGTGGTATCGACCTGGCTGGGGGGGATGGGCATTACCGCGATCGCCTTGACGAGTTTCTTCAGCTTTATGATTACGCCCATTCCCTAGGGCTAAAAACCACTGGGCACGTGTATGAAACCGTTGAAGGATGCTATCCCGAACTGCTGCCCTACCTGATGCGAATTGGGCATGGTATCCAAATTCCATTGCTGCACCCAGAACTGTTGCCCCAGGTGGCACAGCAGGGACAATGTTTAGAGGTCTGTCCTACTACTTATCTAAAGACGGGGACGCTGCAAGACCTGAATCAGCTTAAGGTTGTCTTCGATCGCTGCTTCGAGGCTGGGGTGGACATCGCGATCTGTACCGACAACGCCGGGTTGCATAATGTGCGCCTGCCCTTTGAGTATGAAAGCTTACTAACCCACAACATTATCGATTTTGCTCAGCTTAAAGCCTGTCAGGATGCGGCCTTTCGCCATGCGTTTGCCTGGGGACATGCCCAACGTCCAGAGCGGATCTTGAATGGAATCTTACATCCTGCATCTTGAGAGGAATGTGAGGAATGTATGGTTGAGAGGCTGGTTCATCAAGCCTTTCAACCATATGCCTGTCAACCATATATTCATGTTCAATGAAGCAATGCCTAAAGTTTTTGTGTCAGAAAAGTCCGCTGCCTCGGAGCATTGATGCAACCAGGTTGTCTTAACCCTGTGCTTAGGGATCAGCAAACAAAAATCATCCCGGTGTCATTCCCGCGCAGGCGGGAATCCATGATAAGCCTTCTGCTTGAGCCGGTATCTTATTTCAACGCAGTTCCCTTATGTTCCTGTGGGACACCGTGAACCAACAACACAGAAAACTTGATTAAGTTTAATTATATTTTTTTGCGATCGCCTTAATTAAGCTAGACGGCTTCTCTAATTATTTGTAGGGTTGATTGACCCAATCCCAAGTGAATCGACGGTTTCACAAACTGAACCTGACAAGGATAAGTAGTTCAACCTAAATAAAAACCAACTTCTAAAACCCTGCGCCGCCCGCTGTGCGGGCGGCGCAGGGTTTTAGAATCTTATATTTAATTAAGCCCACCTACTTAGAACCAAAAGAGGGTGTAAATCTTAAGAAACTCGCACCGTATGGACGAGGAAGTTTGTAGTTTTCTATACTATAGTTAAGTGAATGAAACGAGCCGGGAACCCTGGTCTGAAAGTATAGCTTTGCAACCGATGCGGACTTTCCCGGAGGGGGATACTGATGTGCAAGTATTCAGTCGATTTGAATTTAGTCGATGTGAATTAATGCCGTCAGGGTCGAGATAACTGCGACGTTCGATGTTGGTCTCCATTTGCAGTCTCCTATGAGGGGCGTAAAAAGGCGTGAATGAGCTTAATTCAGGTCGGCTTGGTTCCAGTCAGATGCGGCGTTACGATCCAACTGCGATCGCCCGCCATTACAGCCGTAGACCCTGGAAGGCGGTCTGGCGTGCTCTCAATATTCTCAGGCTATTTTCTACGTTTGTTCTAGGTCTTAAGGTTGACGACTGGTTTCAGAACGCAGAAGCGAACAAGCTCAAGCGAGCCGTTCAACTGCGAACAATTCTGACCAATCTGGGGCCTACATTTATTAAAGTCGGGCAGGCGCTGTCTACCCGACCTGACTTAGTGCGGCGAGATTTTCTAACAGAGTTGGAAAAATTGCAGGATCGGTTGCCGCCCTTTTCGAACGCGATCGCCTTTCAAATTATCGAAGCCGAACTGGGTCGCTCTCTGCGAGATATCTACAGTGACATCTCTTCTGACCCGGTTGCAGCAGCTAGTTTAGGCCAGGTTTACCACGCCCATCTCCAGTCTGGTGAAGAAGTGGCAGTTAAGGTGCAACGGCCTAACTTGCTACCGACAATCATGCTGGATCTGTATCTCATGCGTTGGGCTGCGGGTTGGATGGCTCCGTGGTTGCCACTGAACCTGGGGCACGATCTAACGCTGGTTGTCGATGAATTTGGCACCAAGCTGTTTGAAGAAATTGATTATCTGAATGAAGGACGCAACGCAGAGAAGTTTGCGGCCAACTTTCAAAATGACCCTACCGTCAAAGTGCCGTCGATCTACTGGCGCTACAGTAGCCAGCATGTTTTGACACTGGAGTGGATCAACGGGTTCAAGCTAAACGATACTCAGCGCATTCAAGAAGTTGGGTTGGCAACCGACGCTCTAATTCAAACGGGTGTAACGGCTGGGCTACGTCAACTTCTAGAATTTGGCTTTTTCCACGCCGACCCTCACCCTGGCAACCTGTTTGCCCTGGCAGACGGACGGATGGCCTATATCGACTTTGGCATGATGGATCAACTGAGCCAGGAGATGAAAGAAACTCTGGTCGATTCGGTGGTTCATCTAATTAATAGCGATTATGAGGAGCTAGCGACAGACTTTGTCAAACTGGGGTTTTTAACCCCAGAAACTGACATGACTCCAATCATTCCGGCGCTAGAAGCTGTATTCAAAAATGCGCTGGGTGAAAGTGTAGGAGACTTTAACTTCAAAACGATTACCGACCAGTTTTCGGCGTTGATGTATGAATATCCGTTTCGGTTGCCTGCCAAATTTGCCCTGATTATCCGCTCTTTAATCACCCAGGAGGGGCTGGCGCTGAGTCTTAACCCCCGCTTTAAAATTGTGGAAGTAGCATATCCCTATGTTGCAAAGCGGCTGCTCACGGGAGAAACGCCTCAACTGCGCCGTCGATTGTTAGACGTGTTGTTCAAAGACGGCAAATTGAATTGGCAACGGCTAGAAAATCTTATTGCGATCGCCCGCTCTGACAATAATTTCGACTTGCTACCCACTGCCCAGATTGGGCTGCAATATCTCTTCTCCGAGGAAGGGCAATTTTTGCGCCGTCAGGTCATGTTGGCGTTGGTAGAAGACGATCGTATTCACACAGAAGAAGTTCAGCGCGTCTGGAATCTAGTCAAAGACGATCTCCAGCCAAATCGCTTATTTGATGCCGCGTGGGGTGCTATTGCTGAGTTTTCGACAGAGCGTGCAGCAGCTCTGCTTCCGTTTCCTGTCACTACCCTATTGATGTCTAGGTCTGAGCACTAACCTGACTGAGGTATAAAATTGCGGGAGAGAAACGTGCAAGGCACATTTCTCTCCCGCAATTTTGCGAAAACCAGCAACGCCAATTTTTGGATATCGGGTGACAATATCGCCCGATATCCAAAAATTTCAGGTTAGCCTGATCACCACTGCACGCTTATTCGTTCTTGCAAAACCCGTTTGTAAACTACTTCAGTCTGAGCCGCTAGCTTTTCCCAGCTAAATCGACGGTTTAAGTCTTCATACGCGTTGTTTACTAGCCATTGTGCATAGTCAGGATGCCGCAGTATTTCTAAAATGCCCCAAGCTAGAGAGTCGGGGTTATTGGTTTGAGTCACGATCCCGGTAATCGTATGGCGAACCACCTCTGGCAATCCGCCTGTATCTGATACTACTGCTGGCACCCTCGCTGCGAAACTTTCTAGTACCACGATGCCAAACGGTTCGTACAAACTGGGAAATACCGCACAGTTGGCGATCGCCTGAAATTTATCCAAATCAGCATCAGACATAAAACCTGTAAAGTAGCATTGGTTCCAAATACCTAGATCCCACGCCTGACGCTTTAAATGATCTGTATAGCCACTCCCGATTAGCACAAACTTGATGGCTCCTCCCATTTCCCAGATTAGCCTAGGTGCAGCACTAAGCAACACTTGGATACCCTTCTCGTGCGTCATGCGACCGACATAGTAGACAATGCGCTCAGTATCGGCGGCGTAGTTTCGTCGGAAGGCTTGGTAGTCAAATTCGTGATGCAGCAGTTTCTTTTCGGGGCGAATCCCGTTGTACACTACGTCAATTTTGTCCCACGGGCTATGCAGTACCCGTTCTACTTCCCGACGCATATAGTCTGTGCACACAATCACGCGCCAAGCTTCAAATGCTAGTGTCCGCTCTTTACTGCCAATGTAGTGATGAGTGGGGTTGTGTAACCCATTGTGTCTGCCTGACTCCGTTGCATGAATAGTGGCCACTAAAGGCACCTTGAAGGCGTTTTTAAGGGCGATCGCCGCGTCTCCGACTAACCAGTCATGAGCGTGAATCAAGTCAAATGGCCCGTCTTCTAAGAGCAGCTTGCCGCCCTGTTGGCCCATGCTGTCGTTCATATTGGCCACCCAGTGAAAAAAGTCGTGCCCTAGCCGCACGGGAACGCGGTGCACGCACATGCCTTCAACCACCTCATACCGAGGAGCCTGCCCAAATTCAACAGTCAACAAATGAACCTCATGCCCCAGCTTAACCAGTTCAGGGTAAAGCTCTGACACATGGCGGGCAATGCCCCCAACAATTCGGGGCGGAAACTCCCACGCCAGAACCAGAATCTTCATCTCTCTGCCCAGATCGTTCTAAAAAAATTGCAAGACAAATCGCAAAAACTGTACACAGTTTCTTGTTTCCACTGACATAAAGTAGGGTTAGCAAGTCTCATCTTGAAACCAATGTTAATCTTTTTGACCTCACTGGGAGTAAAACGTAAGCCAACCATTGAGTCTATGCTCCAACATTTTTATCCCTTTCTCACATTTTTGTTTTTGTGGACGGTGTCAATTATGTACGTATAGCGGTTCTTTGCCGGGTGAGGTACAGTAGACCCCGACAAAACCCTTGCTGAATGAGGCTTTCAAAAATCAACCTGTACTTCACTGAACCAGGAACCGCTATATGCACTATTTTCTTCATAGAGCACCTCACTAAAATGGCAGAATACATCGAAAATTTGATGCCAGTTCCGGTGAGCCAACCGCAGAAGGGTTAGGGTGGAAGAATATAGCCCTAAAGCATGACCGATATACAGCCCCCTTATTTATGTGAATCTGCTCTACAAATACTGCTAGTAAGATTGACTAATCAAGCTTGTCTAAAGTTAGATTAAGATCCAGTCGTGCCGATTTAGATGCAAAACCAAGCAATATAACCAAGACTGAGCAACTTGAAAACAGGTAAGGCAGGGTCAGATTATCCGTTGAGTCGTCCTGTCACAATGAGGCGATCGCACTGCTGATTGCCATTAATTTCAGCTTATTCACAGTCGTTCACGTTCTCTCCCATTTACCTTAAGGTCTTGGGCGGTGCTTCAAACACGTAGTTAGCGTTACGGAAAAACACGCTGCACGTATTTTTCATAACGCCAACTGCACATCCAAAACAGTATCAACTCCCTAAGTCAGACCGTATGGAGCCAGTGCCCACCCCACTTACTTGCTCAGAGGCGTCTTTACAGCTATTGCTGTTTATTGACAAACGCCCAAGTTCTGATGAGAAGATTCGCCAGATTCGCAACCGATTTGTAGAACTGCGGGTAGATTATCCCTTTGACCTACAAATTATTGATATAGGAGATCAGCCACACCTAGCAGAGCACTTTAAGCTAATTGCAACTCCAACTCTGATCAAAATCCGTCCAGAACCCCGACAGACCTTAGCGGGTAGCGATCTAAGTGCCCAAATTGAGAACTGGTGGCCTCGCTGGCGGCAAGCAGGAGAGGAATATGATGCCGATGTCCAGTTACATTCTGGCACGCCTCGCTCTCTGTCTATCCCTTCCCTAACCAATTCACTCTCCCACTCAGATGAACTGATTCAATTATCAGACGACATTTTTCGTCTTAAGCAAGAAAAAGAGGAATTGCAAGAGCAGCTTGACTTTAAAGATCGATTGATTTCGATGCTCGCTCACGACCTACGCAATCCTCTAACCGCTGTCTCAATTGCTCTAGAAACCCTAGAAATGGGTAATGAGCTAAGGGAGATTTATAGAGTTTCACGTTTGAAGCCTGAAACCATAACTCAATTAATCAAACATGCCCGAACTCAGACCAAAGCAATCGATCGGATGATTACAGACTTGTTACAGGCAGCTCGCGGCAGTGGCGGCAGGCTCCAGTTGCAGCCGCAGAAAATAGACTTGGGAGCATTATGTCTAGCAGTACTAGACAATCTCAAGGGGCAGTTTCAAGCAAAATCTCACGACGTTATAACCGATATTCCCAGCGATCTACCGGTTATCTATGCCGACATGGAGCGGGTTCGACAGGTTTTGATTAATTTGTTTGACAACGCAATTAAATACACTCCGGCCAACGGAAAAATTAAACTTGCTATCCTACATCGCACAGCTCAAAAAGTTCAAGTCAGCGTATGCGATACAGGCCCTGGGATTCCCAGTGAAAACCAAGAGCGAATTTTTGATGATGCGTTTCGCTTAGAGCGAGATGTTGACCAAGATGGCTACGGCATTGGATTAGCAGTCTGTCAGCGCATTGTGCGCGCTCACTATGGACAAATTTGGGTGAATTCAGAGTTAGGGCGGGGTAGTTGCTTCTATTTTACCCTTCCGGTCTACCGCCCCTAAAGCTGTCTAAGGACGACGGAAAAAGCCCTCATAGGCTACGTAGTATCCAGCAGTGCAGCTTAGAGCGTGGGTTCAACCACCTCAGCCCGCTACTAAAACGTGGCCTAAAATTAAGTGGCCTAAAATTCAGGCAGCGTTAAATCTGCGATATTTTTCGAAGTATTGGCGAAGCCCCACTTCAGAAAATCATCAAATTTGCACCATTATCAAATTCGCGTCATTAGTAGGAATCAAGCTGATTGACTGACAAAACTTGTTAGTCATCTCCCCGAAAGCCCTCACCCTAGCCCTCTCCCGAGGGGAGAGGGAACCGGAAGGTTAGATCAACTCCCCTCGCCCTCTGGGCGAGGGGTTGGGGGTGAGGGCTATAGACTTTTGTCAGTTAACCAGGGAATCAAGACAACAAAACTTAGAAATCAGATTCACTGGCAATACGTCTAACAGGCTCCACTACCCGAAAGGACAACCCATACTGTCTTCCAGATCACAATCAGATCGTATAGGGGAGACCACACCGCTTGATACCGAAGATCTAAACTTACGATCTCTTCAAAGCTAGTAATGGCAGATCGGCCACTAATCTGCCATTCTCCTGTCATTCCTGGCTTAACATTCAGCCGTTGCCAGTGATGGTCTGAGTAGTTAGCCACCTCATCTAGCGTGGGCGGGCGGGTTCCAACTAAGCTCATTTCGCCCATCAGCACATTCCAACATTGAGGCAACTCATCTATGCTAGTCTTCCGAAGAAATTGACCCACTCGGGTGACCCGCATGTCTATGCCAGCTTTAGCTCGAAAGGGCTGATCAGTAGAGCTACTCCGTGCGTCAGCGCCTTGTACCATTGTGCGAAACTTTACTATCTTAAATTTTTGTCCCCGAAGCCCGCATCGATGCTGCGTGTAGAGAACAGCACCAGGACTGTCAAGCTTAATGGCGATCGCAATCGGAACCATGACACACGCTAGAATCAGCAGCCCCACCAGACTTCCAACAACATCAACAGTTCGCTTGAAGAGGCTGCCCACAGAGGGATGGGAGGCGCAGCAATTAACTGGATCAAGAGTACTATTTTTTTGATCGACTGTTGACGGTTCAAGGGAGGCGAAGCTAGTCATTTCCGATGTTCCCTCAAAACGCCACAACCAAAGCCTGATGATGACAACCGTAAAACTACGCAGTCATCACTAAAAATATAGACCGAGCATTTAAGAACCAAACGGAGAGGCATCCAGGCTTTACAGAATCTTTGCACTGGACAAACTACTTCTCGCAATTTACTGGGCTTTTGTGAAGCTTCAATAAAGCAAAACGAGATATGGCACTCCCACAACTCATCTCACAAATCATTGAGAACTGCTTGATGGAGTCGCTTAATCAACTGCCGTCTCTAGCCAGGTTGTTGCACCACCTCAAAATTTATCGATCTGTTTGGTAGCGGTATTGAGGTCAGGATTGTTTAGGACTATCGATCTGTTTACGATTTTCTGAAAAGATTGCAGACAAATTATTTTGCATCAGTTTTAGTGAAAGGGTTACGGTGCAACACTTTCACTAAAACTTATTAGTTTACTGATCTTAAAATTGAAGGGAATCTACGCTTGGCGAGCATTTAAGTCAAATCAAGCGAACATTTAGGTCAAATATTAAACTGTGTGACAAGCTGTTTCGCAAATGCTCGATTTAGTCGAAAGTGAAGAGCGGTAGGGCAAGTGGCGTTCATTAGGGTGCCCCTTGCTGAAATCCACGGCTTGCAGAATCTAGGAGTTTTTTGCACATGTCTTTATCAGATACTCAAATCTTTGCTGCTTTGGTCATCGCCCTGTTGCCTGCAGTCATGGCATTTCGCCTGTCAACCGAGCTGTACAAATAGATCTTGTAAGTAGGTGGGCTTAATTAAATATAAGATTCTAAAACCCTGCGCCGCCCGCTGTGCGGGCGGCGCAGGGTTTTAGAATTTGGTTTTTATTTAGGTTGAACCACTTACATAACCGTGGCAAGCTTTTGCCAGTGCATTGAGCCACTCAGTCGGTAGACATGGACAGGAATGTGAAATTGTATAGCCCTGTGATACCCGCTGTAGGAGTACCACAGGGCTATGCGATGCGAATTTTAGGCGAGTTAAGTATTGGGATACTATATTCAACAATTCTTGAGTCTGCTCAGGATTTTTTTGTAACTACAGCTCAAAGCGATTATATTGGGGTAGATTCCGCCTTTCCGGGCAAATCGCCCCATTTTTTATAAGCGGCTAGCATGAATGCGATTCAACCGTCCAGACAGCCTCTCTATCCAGTAGCCCCCGTTCGGAAGAGAGCAGCATACCCCCGCCGACGTACGCAGCGGCAATCTTCGCAGCGGGCAACAGCATTAGAAGCAAGCGCTAAACTGACGGTGAATTGTTTTTTGGCGATCGCCGCCCTAACTGCATTGGTAAAGCTAGTACCTCAAAATCTTTCCCAACAGGCCAAGCTAAAGCATATCCGTACCGAGGTTGCTGTCGTAGAAAGTCGAGTTAATTTGCTACAGGCAGATTTTAACCGCCGCTTTGACCCTAACCAGGTGAATAGTGTCATGCGCGAACAAAGTAGTCGTGTTAGCCCAGGTCAGCGTCAGGTAATTTGGGTTGCACCCAATGCAGCATCCGATACCAATTCAACAACGACCATTAGTCCGGCAGCCGAGTCTTCCATCCCTAGGGCAAGTTCTTACTAAAGGTCTGGTCTAAAGAAGTTTGGGACAGTTAATCTGAGCTACCATTCGTTACGTCAAATTAACGTTTCTTTTTCGGTCTGCTCAAGAGTCTTTGAGCTATGGATTACCAATTAATTAACCTGTAATCTTTTTTTGGAAGTGGGGGGGGGGGGGGGGGGGGGGGCGGGAGCAGATTGGTGGGTTTTTTTTTTTGTGAGGTGTGGGGTTTTTAATAATTAGATCAGAGAGAAGTAAAAAGAAAAATATACACAAATTGATTACAGAATACCTTGGGAAAAACAGGACAAACAGCGGACCGGGCTGGATGTACATTTATTTATTAGAAAATGGTGCTCATGAAATCCATAAGATAGGAAGGTAAAAACAGGTTGGTAAAGGAATGAAGCAATGGACTACAAAATGCATTGACGTCCATAATTGAGAAAAATAATTTACGGGTATCTTGCATTCAATGAGACTCCAG
>JBBQFG010000120.1:0-15879 GCA_038321765.1 Elainellales cyanobacterium | reverse complement strand
GGATCAAAGTCCCTCTCCCGCTCTGGGAGAGGGCTTAAAGCCTTCGGCATACATGAAAAGGGTGAGGGTTACAAAAGTGGGATGCACCCGATCGGATCGATCAGGGTAGAGTTTGGGCGATCGCCTCTGTTTCTGGCATTGCCTACGCAGAGATCGTCAACGAATAGGCGGTGTTGCTAACGTTTGACTGCTTGGCTGACACATAGTACGTGCCTGCTTGCAAGATCTGGCTTGCCTGGGAACCAAAGAGTGAACCAATCGAGTCACCAGATTCCAGAATGCCGTTGCCATTTTTGTCTTGGTAAAGCGTAATCTCTGTGTTGATGTCACCTGCCACATCCTGCCTTGCAAACGTCACATTTGTGGTGCTGCCTAGGCTAAAGCGATAGAAATCGGTGCCATCTACGTTCCCAACGTAGTCTTTGGCTTCAAAGCGTCCTCCTGGATTTAAGGCACCGAAGTTGAGCGCAGTGGCGGGTTCACTGCCCGGATCGGTAGGTAGGTTGCCGGGTGACTGGGTGGTGCTCAAAATTAGGTCATAGAGCATCGTGTTAGCAGAAAAGTCACGATTTACTTCTAAGAAATAGGTTTCAGTGGATGGTAATACCAACGAGATTGGCCTATTGGACGATTCGGAACCGTTGCCACCCGTAATGAATGGGGTATCGCGATTGTCAAGTTGACCATCGCGATTGATATCGCGATAGAGCGTCATGCTTCCCCCGCCCGACACTTGGCTCAGTGCAATGCTGAGGTCGCTGATTTGCCCCAACGTGAATTTGTAATACTTCCCTGAACCAAAGGGGCCAGCAGTATCGCGCGATCGCGTCAATAAGCCACCCGCTAACGTGCCTAAGTCGATGGGGCTGGTGCGGGTGCCAGTGCCGCCGCCGCCGCCACCTGCCGTTGCCGAACTGGTTAGTTTATATTTGGTGCCGCCTTTGCTCCGGTTGAGCACCTGCACGTAGTAGGTGCCTTTGGCTAGGGTGCGCGTGAGTAACTCTGGACTGTTGCCGCCCTGGCGCGATTGGGCGATCGCCTTCCCTGCCTTATTTAGCAGGAATAGGTCGGCATTGCCCTTCAACCCAGACAGTTGAAGGTTGACGTTACTGCTGCGTTTGAGGCTAAATTTAAAGAAATCGAAGCGATCGCGTGGATTCACCAAATCTCGCCGCGCTATTGGTTTGCTACCTAATACACCTAACGACTGTGCTGTATTTAACGAATTATCTGTCATATCACTCAAGAGCAGGTTTAAGACGTCTTAACCTTAAACGGTCTGTGCCTTATAGCACTTGTCCATGCCTGCCAAGAAATTGACCGATCGCGCCTTTTTTTCACGCCGTTCTTTTAATGTGATCGGTTTGAACCTGCAAGCCGTTGCAACACGAATCTAAATTTAGTTTTAGCTAAGATATTGGCTCATCTGCCTGAATCGTCCTGAAGACATGAGAACAACTGTCACTATTTACACCACGCGTAGCGTCCTTCAGTTTGCCGCCCAGCTTGGCGCTACTATTGAAACCCTCTGTCGTACGGTTGGGCTTAACCCTGCCATTCTGCATATGCCCGATCAGAGGATTCCGGGGACGCTCCATTTGGCGGTATGGCGAGAAGCAGTGCAGCAAACTGGCGATGAGAATTTGGGCTTACATCTGGGTGAAGCGTTCAATTTGGCCAACTTTGGCATTCCTGGGTATGTCTTATTGAATTGCCGCACCCTGGGCGAATTGCTAGAAAAATTTGCTTGTTATAACCGTTTGTTTTGCCAACTGGCCATCGTTAGCGTTTCAGTATCGGACGGGATGGTTTTGTTTGAATGTAACTGTGACTGTGATCTGCCCGTTCATCACGAAACCTGTCAGTTAGAAGAACTTCGGTATGCGGTGGAATGCACCTTTGCCTCATTGCTCACGGTGGTTAAAGACCTGACTGGCAAGCCGCTGCGCCTCTCTGAGGCTTGGTTTCAATATGAGCCACCGGACGATACCACAGAGTATGAGCGACTGTTTCAAACCAACATCCAGTTTGGCCAACCCGTCAATCGCCTTATGTTTGATGCCACCTGTCTAAATTGGCCGATTTTGACGAGTAACGCGGCACTGCTGCCTCTGTTTGAGCAAGAAGCTGAGGTCATGCTGGAGGCGATCCACCAAACCCAGAGCCACACTCGACAGGTTGTGCAGGCGATCGCCCATCAGCTCAAAGGAGAACTCCCCACCATCCAGGCGATCGCCCATAAGTTAACCATTAGCGTTCGGCAATTGCAGCGCGAACTAAAAACAGAAGGGACATCGTTTCAAAAGCTGCTAGATAAAACCCGTCAAGAATTGGCCGTGCGTCACCTCAAAAATCCAACGACCCCGATTAATGACATTGCCTTTTTGCTAGGCTTCTCCGACCCCAGTGCGTTTAATCGAGCCTTCAAACGTTGGACAGGCAGCACGCCACGCAGCTATCGACCATTGGGTTTGACAGCGGGCAGAGCAGAAGAACCGGTGGGTCTTCTCTCCGGCTAGCCTTGCCATCCTTCGCTAAGATCAGGAATAGTCCATTTCCTATCCACCCAACCCCTGGCCAATCCGGTGCAAAGTAGCATAATCGAGCGTTTGCAGACCCAGCTTTACTATTTAGAGCAATTTGCTAACGGGCTGGTGTCTGACCAGTTAGTTAATCTGACCCCGGTTAGTGTAGGCATCATTTTTTTAGCGGGGCTGCTGACTAGCCTCACGCCCTGTATGCTTTCGATGCTGCCAATTACGATTGGCTACATTGGCGGCTATGAGGCCAAAGGACGGGTGCAGGCGGCTCTGCAATCGACCTGGTTTTCGTTGGGGCTGGCGACGACCCTGGCGGGATTGGGCATTTTGGCGGCGATCGCCGGACGCATTTATGGGCAAGTTGGGGTTGGGTTGCCGATTGTGGTGAGTGCGATCGCCATCTTAATGGGGCTAAATCTGTTAGAAGCTTTACCCTTTCGGCTTCCCAGCTTTACCGGAATGGAATGGATTTCTAAAGACCTACCCGAAGGCGTTCGGTCATACCTGCTCGGCTTAACCTTTGGTTTAGTCGCCTCACCCTGTAGCACGCCTGTATTAGCTAGCCTCTTGGCCTGGATCTCTACAACGCACGATCCTGTGTTGGGCAGCGTGTTGCTCTTGGCCTACACCGCAGGCTACGTGGCTCCCCTGATTCTGGCTGGAACCTTCACCGCATCTATCAAAAAACTTTTAGAACTGCGGCGCTGGTCGGGTTGGATTACTCCTGCCAGCGGTGTGTTGTTGGTGGGGTTTGGCGTATTTTCTCTGTTATTTCGCTTCTTCCCGTCGGGCACATTGGGTAGTTCATAGATAGATCGGGCACCTTAGAGTCTGAGTAGACCTTATATTTAGAGACTAATTATATTTAGAGACTAATTTAGAAGAGGCTAACTCCGCTACTCCTCTTCGTCCTTCTGTTCTGAATCCTCTTTTTCTGACCAGGCATCTCCCATAACTGTTTTGTGGGAAAGCGTGAATTGTTTTTTGACGAAGCCAGAAAACAATTCACGTCGCAGGTCTATTTATCCATCTTTCTACCCTCATCCTTTTGCCCTCATCCTCCCCCTCCCCCATGCGCGACTTTCTTAAAAATATCCTTGCTACCCTTGTCGGTCTAACCTTATTCTGCACGTTGGGCTTGGCTGGGCTGGTGGGTCTGCTAGCCATCATTTCTATTGCAGCAGAAGATTCGGGGCCACGGGTAGACAACAAATCAGTACTGGCGGTTGACCTATCTGCTGGCATCACCGATTCCAGTGCAGAGGCTAACCCCAGCGAAGCCCTGCAAGAAGCGTTATCGGGTAGTGTCTCTCCTCAACCCGTCGCGCTTCGCAGTGCCGTCAACGCTATTCAAGCCGCTGCGACCGATCGCAAAATCGTTGGGTTGTTCCTAACCGGAAGTACGCCAAGTGAGGTGGGTTACGCAACGCTGCGAGAAGTGCGGCAAGCACTAGAAACCTTTCGGGAGAGTGGCAAACCGATTATTGCCTACGATGTCACCTGGAACGAACGGGACTACTACCTGACCTCTGTTGCCACTTCGGTCGTTCTCAACCCGTCTGGAATGCTAGAAATGAACGGGCTGCGTTCAGAGTCAGTGTTTTTTGCCGGGGCATTAGAAAAATTTGGCGTGGGCGTGCAAGTGGTGCGGGTGGGTCAGTTTAAGGCGGCGGTTGAGCCGTTTACGCGGTCTGACAATAGCCCCGAAGCACGGCAGCAGACTGAACTGTTGCTGGGAGAGCTTTGGGGAGAAATTGTGAACGAGGCGGCGCAGAGTCGCAAACTCACGCCGTCAAAGCTGCAAGCGATCGCCGATACTCAGGGCATCTTAACGCCAGATCAGGCCAAGGCAAATGGGCTGATTGATAAAGTCGCCTATGCCGATGAGGTGCTGACCGATCTGCACAAACTCACAGGCGAAGATAACGACGAAGAGACGTTTCGCAAAGTGAACCTGTCTACCTACGCCGACGTGACTGAATCGAGCACTCAGTCGCGCAGCAAAGGCGACCAGATCGCCCTGGTTTACATGGATGGAGATATTGTAGATGGTGCAGGCGGGGCAGGCCAGGTTGGGGGCGATCGCTTCGCTAGACTAATTCGCACCCTGCGTCAGGATGACGATGTTAAAGCCATTGTGATGCGAATCAACAGTCCCGGCGGCAGCGCTAGCGCCTCCGACTTGGTGGCGCACGAGGTATTGCTGGCAAGTAAGGAAAAGCCTGTAATTGCCTCAATGGGCAGTGTGGCAGCCTCAGGAGGATATTATATTGCCGCCCGCGCTAACAAAATTTTTGCGTCTCCTAATACGATCACGGGTTCCATTGGGGTGTTTGGCCTGTTGCCCAACGTTCAAAAGCTGGCCAACACTAACGGGGTCACGTGGGATGTGATTAAAACGGCTCCCTATGCCGACATTGAAACCATTTCGCGCCCCAAAACACCCGCAGAGATGGCTATTCTACAGCGCATGGTAGACCAGGTTTACAGCACGTTTCTGGACGTAGTAGCTGGGTCGCGCCCCATCTCGCGCCAAAAACTAGCCGACATTGCCCAAGGTCGCGTCTGGTCGGGTACCAGCGCCCAAAAGCTAGGGCTGGTTGATCAACTGGGCGGCTTAGATGCAGCCCTAGAAGCCGCCGCAAAAGCCGCAAAATTGGGCGATCGCTGGCATGTTGAAGAATATCCCACTCGAAGCAGCCTTGAAGAACGGCTAGTGAAGCAATTCTTAACCTACATACCTCAGATTCAGCAGCCGTCGAGCCTAATTACCCAAGAGTTAGAAAAGTTACAGGCTGAGTTAAACATCTTCACAACGATCAACGACCCGGTCGGCATTTACACTCGCTTGCCCTTCAATCCTCAAATTGAGTAACGCCTCAGCGACGCAGATTACACGGCAAAATACCAGCCTTAATTACCTTAGTTAGACGTATTAGAACTTACGCAGTTATAGCCATAAAGCTTAGGACATGCCAGCGTCATTCCCGCGCAGGCGGGAATCCATCTGCTCGATAAGTACGGGGGTGGATTCCCGCCTGCGCGGGAATGACAGGGAGGCGTCTTATTGATCATGGCTACCGCTATAAATGATGTTGCAGGCGCGGAGCGCCTGCAACATCATTTAGCTTTCTTGGTTTTTCGTGTGAGATGCGTAAGCCCTATGTATTAGACATGTATTAGACTGAATGTTAAGTTTAGTAAACTACTGGAGTCTGCATGAGTCAACCCACCCTAGAGCACCTGGCTAGTCAGCTACAGAGTTCAAAATCGAGCGATCGCATGGTGGCACTGGCAATGTTGCGAGACGTGCCTCCAGCGGATGCGGTGCCGTTGATTCTTCAACTGTTAGACGATGAAAGCCTACAGGTGCGTTCGATGGCGGTGTTTGCCTTAGGAATTAAGCAAACAGACGAATGCTATCCCGTGCTAGCCAAAATTTTGGTAAACGATCCTGACTATGGCATCCGAGCCGATGCGGCGGGGGCTTTGGGCTACTTAGGCGACAACCGAGCAGTAGAACCGCTGCTGCGCGCTTTTTACGAAGACACCGACTGGCTGGTGCGCTTCAGTGCGGCTGTTTCCTTAGGCAATTTGAAAGATTTACGCGCCCGCGATGCCTTGCTACAAGGGTTAGACAGCGATGAAGTGGTGATACAACAGGCGGCGATCGCCGCCCTAGGCGAGCTGCGTGACCTTAATGCAGTCGATGCAATTCTTCGCTTTGCTCAAGCCGAAGACTGGCTGGTGCGCCAACGGCTAGCGGAAGCCCTCGGCAATCTGCCCACGGTCAAAAGCGTCTCGGCTCTTAAATATCTCCAAAAAGACAGCCATCCCCACGTTTCGGAATCGGCTACCTTTGCGCTTAAGCGTCTAGAAGGCGTGGAAATGGAAGGATAAATGTGAATCAGGGCAAGTTAGTCTTACAAGCACTTTACCTCTGTACGACTAACTCGCCCTGATTAATTTTTGGAAGATAGTTTAAACGATTTGCCAAGCATCCCCTCGTTTGATCAAGCAATTCAGTTGCTGCCGAAGCTGTCGCTTTACGGCATTTTCTAGTGCCTGACGAACATTAGAGCAAGCAATGCCCGTAACAGGTAAGCCGTGCTGATGCTGAAATACTTGAACTGCTTCAGTTGTCCCATCCCCATAAAATTCGCTGATTGGAAGTTGAACATTGACGGCCAAATTAAGGCTGTGTTGCAAATTACGAATCAGTTGGCGGGCTTTTTCTTGAGTTTGGAGATCGGGAATACCAGTTATGGGCAACTGGTAATGGGTCTGAAATGCCCGAATTGCGGCTTGCGTGCAGCATTCAAGCTCAATATCTGCGCTATCCCTTAAACTATCGGAACTATTTTCCAAATCATTGGGAGCTAGGCCGTAGCCCAATCCATTGAGAACTGCTTTGAATTGTCTGATGGAGTATGACATTCTCATGATTTCTCTCGTCATTGGTCAGGGTCTAAGTTCATCAAGACCCCACTTGCAGAGGCTGTATGGGGCAGGGGTTTAACGATGAGCTAGCGCGTGGGGCGATCGCGCCATCAACACTGAAGCAAATTCAAAATCTGGATTGCCACGCTGTTGATCAAGACTTGGGTCGCAACTCAGGTGTAAATATTGCCAATACAAGACGCTGCTCTATTCCTTCAGATTAAGCTGTAGCAGGCGATCGCACTTCATCCCGGCGGCTCATCCAACAGCATGATTGCGTGAGCACTAGCCAAGCTGAATCTAGCCAGGTAAGGCGTGTGGACTTAACAGTCTTTTAACTACTTTGCTATCTTTTCTTAACCAGCCTGCTTCAGTGAGTCAGCTATCCTAGCGTAGGTGTAGACTAATGCAACGGTTCTCTTCGCCCTAACATTTCTTCTTTCCCAAAGATTTATGGCTGCATTTTTTGATCTCGTGGTAAAGGGCGGCCCGGTGATGATTCCGGTAGTAGGGTTCTCCGTTGCAACCATTGCTTGTGGCCTAGAACGGGCTTGGTTTTGGTATCGTTTTTTGAGCCAGGAAGACCGCGTGGTTCATGATGTCCTAGAGGCTGCTCAGTTTGATTTAGAACGAGCCAGGGACATTGCAGAAATGTCGCAAGACATCCCCATTGGTCGGTTTCTGTCAGCACCGCTCAAGCTCCGTCAGCCCACGCCAGAAACGTTTCGTCTGGCGATGGAAGGGGCGGGTGATAAAGAATTTGCCCAGATGCGCAAAGGTGACAAGCTACTAGAAACCACCGTTGCAGTTGCACCTTTGCTAGGGCTACTAGGAACAGTAACTGGCCTCATTGCAACCTTCAGCAACCTCAATATTGGCGGCGGTGGAACGGCTGAGCAAACGACTCAGGCCGCTGCTGGCATTGGAGAGGCGCTAATCACAACAGCTGCTGGGATGATTGTGGCGATCATCGCGCTGTTAATCTTTCGAGCGTTGGTCACGCTGCAAGCGCAACAAATCGACTATTTTTCTGAGGTTGGAACTGAGCTAGAGCTGATTTATCGGCAGTATTGGGACGAGCCAACCCCGTCAGACTATGAAACGCCTAGCAGTTATGAAACAGATGCTCACGAGAGTTCCTCGTATTTTCTAGCGGCTAAGGAGTGAGTTAGTTTTGAGTTTTATAGCCATAGACGGATTGGTTAGGACGGGGTGCAGGGGTGGAACCCCTGGCTGGGGGCAAAGCCCCCACACCCCCTTTGATCCCAGTGCCCTAACCTTTGTGGCGACAGCTATAGTTGGCTGTTTAACTCAGAACTCAGAACTTGTTTAAGTCTTATTCCTAAAGCAAACTGAGGGTAGTACACCGATTATGACTCATGCGATTTAAGCGCCAACAGCATGAATCTAGAACACCAGAGCTAAACCTGGTGCCGATGTTGGATGTGCTAATGACGGTGCTAACCTTTTTCATCGTCGTCTCAATGACGTTGACGCTTCAGCAAGGGGTAGACATTGATTTACCCAGCAAGGATAATGCTGCCCTTCCAGAAAACACCCCAGAGCCACTCGTGATCGTGCTAAACGCTCAGGGACAGATGGTCGTAAAGGATCAGCCTGTGAGTTCAGACCAATTAAAACCGCTGTTGCAGACTTACTTGAAAGCAAATCCCAAAGGCTCTGCTGTGCTGCAAGCCGATCAGCAGCTGCCCTATGAGCAAGTTGTACAATTGTTGACCGATATGAAGGCAGTTGGCGGCGATCGCGTCTCCATTGCGGTTGATCAGTGACCTTTCCTGAGTCTTTTACCATGCGTTTTCAAAAACAGCAGGGCAACCAAATGCCGCAGGTAAACCTGGTGCCCATGATGGACGTGTTGATGACAGTTCTGACCTTCTTCATCATTGTGTCCATGACGCTCACGGGGCAAATAGTGCCGAACTTGATTCTGCCCAATGCTAAAAATTCTGGCGGAAAGGAGAAGCCGGAGGCTCCCAAGACTCTAGTAGTGGTGCTCAATACACAAAAACAGACGGTGGTGGATAGCAAACCGCTTGCGATTGAACAGCTCACTCAGCAGGTGCAAGAATTTTTAACCAGCAACCCTGAGGGCGTGGTGGTGCTAAAGGCCGACCGGGGGTTGACCTCTGCAGACGTGACTCAAGTATTGAAAAACCTGCGTGATATGGGTGGATCGCGGGTGTCGCTGGCAATTAGCGGCGGCTGAGGGGTGGGTGAGTTTTGGGTTTTGAATTTTGAGTTAGGAATGAGAATTAGATAACTCCGCCATTCTTTTGTAGGGGCGAACGGCTGTTCTTCTGTAGGGGCGAACGGCCGTTCGCCCCTACCAGCAATCAAATTCCCGATCTTATTAAATCCATCATCCTAGAACCAACGCATTGACAGAAAAGCCAAAATAGAAGGTATGATTTTCAGCGCTTTGAGCTTGATTTTCCTGATCCCTACTCAGCGATCTCAACCAGAAAAGGGGGAGCTATAAAAAGCTGAGACGACGCACTGTACAAACGATGCACAATATAAATCATTTGTACAGTGCGTAATCCCTGGAGCAGCAAAAATAAATTTGGAACGAGTTTAGGGCGTTTCAGCCGATCAATGCCCATCAATAGAGCTTGATCTGAACGAGGTATCAAGGGTTTTAACCCCTAGAATTTTTGAATTTACAATTGCTGTCCCTGGAGTATCTCGCTTGTCTGTATCCTCTGCGACCTTTAGGTAATTCAGCGCTATGAACCATCGATTTTTGCTGCGGCTGGTCACTAACCTGGCTGTTTTTCTGCTAATCCTTTCTTGTTTTGGTGTTGTGCTGTGGGTGATTGATGAGTTTTTGCGGTGGGACATTTTGCCCGAAGCGTGGAGTCTGGTCGTCAGGGCATTTCTGGTGGCCGGTGGAATAATTGCCTTTGTGCTGTTAATAATGAATGTGCTGCTGTCTTTGGCACTGCTGGCAGAGTCGAACGCTAGTCGGGCAGATTTGCCAAACTATGGCGTTTCTCAGCAGATCAAGCGACGGGTTCAAAGAAGTATTGTAGTGGCGATGGTGGCAATGGCTCTCCTCATTGGCGGCCTCCAAATTACCAACCATTTCCGCGTCCAAGCGGTTCAGAAAGAGGCTCAAGCCGAATTCATTCAAGCCCAGGCGGATCTAGATACTACTGTTGATCAAGTCCTAGATTTATTTTCGCCAGAGCTACTAGCCGCCATTGAAACCAACACCCTGGCTGAAAAAGGTGAGCTGGGAAACCTCTCTAAAATACTCAGCACCATTCCGTCTTCCTTTGCGCATATGCCTTCGACTACGCTGATTGTCCCGGCGTCTCAGAAACCCTTTAAATATGCGCGCATTGGTCGCGACAACATCACCACTGACAATGCTGGCAAGCTGTCAGTGGCTCCACAGCTTTATGCAACGCTACCGAGCCAGCAGGAAACTCAAGCCGTTGAGCAACTTTTTTCAGACAAGCTACCTGCGGTTACAGAGCCCCTGATGGGTCAAATCATCAACAATACGCTGCCCAGCTCTTGGGGTGTGCTAAAGCGTGAGGGCAAGGTCATTGCCCTCGTATATCTGCAAAGCGATGACTCTCTCTCCTTGAAATTCGACATTCCTGGAGCCTTACCCGAATTTCACCATGATGGACCAGATAGCCTGAGCAGCAATTAAACTCGCACCCCTGAAAAAATGTGAACTTGTCTTTTCTTCAGTGGTAAGGTTCAGGAAAATCAAGCTCAAAGCACTGAAAATCATACCCGCTATTTTGGCTTTTCTGTCAATGCGCAAGTCCTAAATCCTTAGACGGTCATTCAAAACTCAAAACTCAAAACTTACTGAAGTCGAGTCCTAGCGCACATACGATGCGCCGTTGATATCGAGCGTGGCTCCGGTCATGTGGGGCGCTAATCCTGAGGCTAGAAAGGCGATCGCATTGGCCACGTCTTGCGGTGGAGCGGGTGCACCCATCGGAATGTCGCGGGTCACGTAGTCGGCACCGCGTTCCTGCATGACTTCAGCAATACGGTCGGTATGGACAAAGCCAGGGGCGATCGCAAAGGCCAAAATGCCGTCGTTGGCAAATCCACGGGCAATGCTGCGGGTGAGCGCGATTACGCCCCCTTTAGAAGCTGCGTACTGCATAAATTCCACCCCATCGCCCCGAAATGCGGCTCGGCTGGCGATGTTAATAATGGTGCCGCCAGTTGTGCCGTCATGCCGAGTTTGAAAGTGGCAAATTGCTTCCCGGCAGATATCAGCCACAGCGATCAGGTTGACTTGTAGGGTGGTTTGCCATGCGGTAGACCAGACATCCCACTCATCTTCGACGCTGGCAGCGGGCATGGTGGCGGCGTTATTCACCACCACGTCGATGGTGCCTACCTGGGCGATCGCAGCTTGCCATAACACTCTCCCCGCACCGGGTTGCGATAGGTCAACCGAGAGCAAATGGCAGCGATCGCGTCCAATGCCTGCGGCTACGGCTTCTGCCTCGCGATCGCCTTGCCCATAGTGCAACACCACAAAAGCCCCTGCTTGACTGAGAGTTTTGGCTGTTGTGGCTCCAATGCCCCGCGAACTGCCCGTCACCAAAATTGTCTTTCCCGTCAAATCAATCATCTACTATCTCGCTATACCCAAAGTGAGTGGAGGTTCAAACCAGTCAAAATCATCACATGCCCTGCAACTTGCCAGTGAATTAGGATAAATTTGCCAAAGCGGTGTGAGTCTATGAGCAAAACGTTTCATTCCATCACAGGTGCATTTAACGCATGACTTCCAGGATTCAGACTTTACCAGAAGACGTAGTCCACCTGATGGCCGCCGGAGAAGTGATTGACTCTTTGGCGGCGGTGGTGCGAGAACTGGCAGAAAACGCGCTGGATGCGGGCGCAACCCGGATCGCGATTGCTGTTTGGGCGGAGCAGTGGCAAGTGCGGCTGACCGACAACGGTAGCGGCATGAGCCTGGCAGATTTGGAGCAAGCGGCGATCGCCCACAGCACCAGTAAAATTCGCAATCGACAAGACCTATGGCAGATCAACAGCCTGGGCTTTCGCGGCGAAGCTTTATACAGCATCGCTCAACTGGCTGACTTAGAAATTGGCAGCCGCTCGGTCGATTCTGCCGACGGCTGGTGGGCGACGTACAACCACCAGGGAGTGGCCGAACGAGTGGACGTAGCCGCGATCGCCCCTGGCACGGTTGTCACCGTCTCCAATCTGTTTGGCAACTGGCTGCCGCGCCGCGAAAGCTTACCAACTACCACTCACCAACTGCGAGCCGTTCAAACCGTCATTCAGCATCTTGCCCTCTGCCATCCGCAGGTAACTTGGCAACTTCAACAGGGCGATCTTCGCTCAGAGCCGCTGCGCGATCGCAATTGGTTCAATATTTGGGCTGGAGAATCAACCCAGCAAATTTTACCTCAACTGCTGCGCGATGTTGAGCCAACCGACTTACAAGAACTTGAGCAAGCGCTGGGAGAGTCTCCGCCCTCGTCCCTTAATTGCTCCACCGCTAAACCCCAATCTCTCTACCTCCTACTCGGCCTACCAGATCGCTGTCACCGCCACCGTCCCGACTGGGTTAAGGTGGCGGTAAATGGTCGGGTGGTCAAGCTGCCAGAGTTAGAACAGACAATTTTTGCCGCCTTTCGACGGACGCTGCCGCGCGATCGCCATCCCGTTTGCTTTTTACACCTGCACCTGCCACCTGACCAAATTGATTGGAATCGCCATCCGGCCAAGGCAGAGATTTATCTAAAACAAAGCGAGGTTTGGCGAGACCAAGTGCAGCAGGCGATCGCCCAAGCCCTGAGGCTAAATCCACTCAGCCTGTCAGATGCCAGCTATTCGGAACGCGTGGGACAATTGTTGAAAACAGCAGAGGCAGGAGGGGTGTATGGATTTGGAGGAACCGGAGCCGGGGACTCAGAGACTGAGATAGAGGGAGATTCTGCGGATATTTTGGCTGCTGGGGCTGCTGGGAGCGGCTTGCGGGCGATCGCACAGGTGCATTCAATGTACATTCTGGCAGAGCATCCCAGTGGGGTGTGGCTAGTGGAACAGCACATTGCCCATGAGCGCGTGCTTTACGAGCAATTGTGCGATCGCTGGCAGTTGGTGCCTTTAGACCCACCCATTCTTCTCAGCCAGATGATCCCCGCACAGGTAGAGCAGCTACAGCGATTGGGTTTAGATATAGAACCGTTTGGCGAGAACCTGTGGGCAGTACGCACAGCGCCAGCCCCTTTGGCAACACGCGAAGACTGTGCCGATGCGTTGCTGGAACTGAGCTTAGGCGGCAACTTAGACGCTGCCCTAGTCGCAACCGCGTGCCGCACGGCCATCCGCAATGGTACGCCTCTTACCCTGCCAGATATGCAGTCGCTATTAGACCAGTGGCAACGAACTCGCCACCCTCGCACCTGTCCCCACGGTCGCCCCATTTGCCTATCGCTAGAAGAATCTAGCCTGTCTCGCTTTTTTCGGCGGCATTGGGTTATCGGCAAAAGCCACGGAATTTAAATGACCTTCGTTCAGTAGTTCAACCTATAGCGGTAGCCATGATCAATAAGACGCCTCCCCGTCATTCCCGCGCAGGCGGGAATCCATCTGCTCGATAGGTGCCAGCGTCATTCCCGCGCAGGCGGGAATGACGCTGGCATGTCCTAAGCTTTATGACTATGGCTACACATAAAAACCAAATCTTAAAACCCTGCGCCGCCCGCACAGCGGGCGGCGCAGGGTTTTAGGATCTTATAGCCTGTCTACTTAGCATGAATCGTCTCCTGGCGAAGCTAGGAAACGATTTACGCAGGAGGTCTATGAGAAAACTAGATTACGTTGCCCGATGGAGTGCCCGCTCTTCCAATTCTTGCTGTTCTAGATAGTGACGCACCCCGTCGCCCATCTGCACCAAATTAGGGCCAATTTTTTTGCTCAAAAAATCTTCTATCAGCCCGCTGACCATTCCTGCTAAAAAGCTAGGCACATCTTTTAACTTGGCAGGATTAATGGTCAATTCTCCCCGACTGCGAATTAGTGTGCCAGACCCATCTTCCAAAAACTGGTTTTTACCTGCACAGGTAACGGCTTCCGTAAACGCATGGGTTTCAATCTGCCACTCTGTTGTGTATGCGTTTTCTTCCCAGATTGCCCGCTCTGTCCACGACAACATAGATTCGCTCAAAAACGCTCGTGCGGCAGCAGGGATATCGCCGCCCCCGTGCCACTCGTTTACCAACGTAATCGAGCGATCGCCCTCATTACGCGACTGAACAGTAATGCCCCGAATATTTGGCATAAACGGAATCAACTCAATCAGTTTGTCCCGGTACGTGGAATAAACCAGCGGACGCGGAAAAGGAATGTGAGTATCAGCAGAAATCAGCATGGGGATGAATACGCAACTATCTCTTTTTAAAGCATTTAGAGCTGTTCTGAGACGACAGCCACACCAATTCACCGAACTAAAGAACGGAGATTCCCGCATCTGCCCCTTCGCCTGCCGGATCGTTCGGGCGTTTGATCCCAAATGAAAAGGCGATCGCGGCAGATGCGGGGGCAGGGCAGATTTTGATTGTCAGATACTAGCAACACCGATCACATACTGGCTAAACCAGCCCCTACCAAATGCATCCCTCATCCCTCATCCCTCATCCTTCATCCTGCCGCTCTGCTTCTGCCCTAATCTCCTCTGCCGTCATTGGCTGCTTAGACATTAGATAAACCGTGCCTTGAAACGTAGAAATCAGGTTTAGGTAGTAATCTAGTGTACCTGTTTTAGAAACTCGATAGACCCGCACCCCAGTCTCAGTTTCGAGGTCTACCGGGCTGACAGCATAGCCTTGGGTTTGCAGGTCTTGTTCTAACCTGCGGGCGATCGTCCGCCACTGAGTATCTGCACTTTGCCAACAGTTTTCTCGCCCCCCACACCCTGCCGTAGTGCCTGCAACATGGGGAAAGTTGGCGTAGGGAGGGGTGGCCTCCGGGGTGGGTGAGCTGATGGCAGGGGTTGGGCTGGGTGAGAGTGTTGGGCTGGGCGACACGACAGCAGCAGGAATTGAGGGAGCGATCGCCGCCGGGGCAGGGGTGGGCGCAGGCAGGGAAGGAGTTGGCAGCACAGGCGGAACAGCGGTTCTGGCAGGGCGCACAACTATAGGCAGTTGAGGGGGTAGCACAGACTTAGGAGTGGGGCGCTGTGCTGGAGCCTGAATGGCCTGGGCAGCAGGGACAGTTATAGAGGAACTGGGTACCGGGGGATTAGGTACCGGGGGATTAGGTACCACGGATGCGGGCGGCAATTGAGGTATTGGAACCATAGTGACTGTTTCTTCTGGTTCGGGCAGGGTGGCGCTAGGCAACAAAGGAGCACTTAAAACAACCGCATGCAGCGTCAAAGATACCAGCATCCAGGGGCGGAGCCATTGCACGGGAAAGGAGAATTGCTTCCAAAAATAGCGTTGATACATGAGCCGACAGTGCTAGAACTGGTATTTTACGACAATTTTATTGCAAAAGATTGTTAGAGATAAATCAAGCCTAATATATTCTCTGTTCTATTGCCTAGACCTGAATGCCTTGTAGAGAAGATGTTTTTGACATTTCTTTTCTGCTCACGCGTGAAGTAAATCGGAATTAAATGCACCTGCCCTAAAAAAGATTCCAATCTAAATAGGAATGACTCTCATTAATAGTACAATACCTAGAGTTCAAGTCTCAGCAGATTAGATCTCAGCAGTTAAACCAAGTCCACGTTGAGAACTGTAGTTTTAGCCCTCACCCCCAGCCCCTCTCCCAAAGGGCGAGGGGAGCCGGAAAAGCTTTCAAAGTCCCTCTCCCCAGGGAGAGGGCTTAAAGCCTTCGGCATATATGAAAAGGG
>JBBQFG010000119.1:0-15944 GCA_038321765.1 Elainellales cyanobacterium | reverse complement strand
GACGCAGGTATCGTCGCCAATCTCCATCACAATCAGTCACTGATTGATTGGATTAACAAGCAGCCGTTAAGCACCCCCATTACCTGTCTGGGCGATGGTCATGACGGCTTTTGGAACATGATTGCGGCAATTTCTACCGCCCTGCAACGACGGGAAATCCTCGACTGGTATCACCTGAGAGAAAATCTGCAAAAAGTTGGGGGCTCACTCAAACGCCTGCGCCAAGCTGAAGCCTATTTGTGGGCAGGACAGGTCGATGAAACCATCGCCCTATTCGTCGATATGAAACGGAAACAGGCGCATAACTTTTGCAGGTATCTCGAAAAACATCGCCACCGCATCATCAACTATGGGTATTACCAGGCGGAGGGCATTTGTTCCATTGGCTCGGGGGCGGTTGAATCCGCGATTAAGCAAATTGACCGTCGAGTACAAATATCTGGTGCCCAGTGGAAGGCGGAAAATGTGCCACAAGTCCTGGCTCACCGGGCTGCCTACCTCAATGGATTATTCTCTCTAAAAAGATGACATGCTCCCGTTCTCCGGCAGCTCCAGCAGGAAGGACAAGGTCAGCTTGAAGTGCTTGGGCGATCGCCATTGAGAAACAGCAACTGGTAAAAGCAGGAAAAATCAAACAGCTCAAACCATTGCCGAAGATTCCACTAGATGAAGCGCCTTATGATCTGCCAGTGGAATGGGAATGGGTGAGGTATGGAAGCTTGCATACCGGACAGCGTGGTTGCTTTTTTAGCTATAGATGACTCACTTTCTAAATTCGTTAAATCTTTCATTGATGTAGCAAAGGAAGACCTTGAACACTTTGCACCTTCTACAGCGCAGAAAAATATAAACTTGGGAATCATTAATGATCTGATTTTTCCCCTTCCTCCCCTTCCGAGCAACGCCGCATCGTCGCTAAAATCGATCAACTCATGGCTCGTTGCGATGCACTAGATCAGCAGATCGATGCCGCCACAGGCAAACAGTCCGCTCTACTCAATGCCGTAATGGCTCAGGTGTAAAGGAAAAGCCATGCGCCTGAAATCGGTTTATATCAGCCAGTACAAAAACCTCAAAGACTTCACCCTGAGCTTCGATGGCAACAGCTTTATCAATGTCTTTGTTGGCAAAAACGGCACTGGAAAATCGAACCTAATTTGAGGCACTAATCGAAATCTTTCGCCATCGATCGCATCAATCAGCCAATACGTCCCTCTACGATCTGCAACGTATAGCGGTAGCCATGAGCAATGGGACGCCTCCCTGTCATTCCCGTGCAGGCGGCAATCCATCTGCTCGATAGGTGCGGAGGTGGATTCTCGCCTGCGCGGGAATGACGCTGGCATGTCCTAAGCTTTATGACTATGACTATGGCTATACATTGGAAAAAATGAGGTTATGACGGTTCCCGATGCCCATGTTGAACAGAGTGAATCGAAGCCTGAGGTGCCCCATTGGGGAGAGGCTGAGTCTGGGTCTACCAGTCCACAACCGCCGCTAGATACACCGCCTTGGGTAGACTTGCGTCACTATGACCAAGCGGACTTTGATCGCGGTCGTCCTGGTTGGATCATTCTGCTATGGTGGTTGGTGCAAGCGATCGCCTTCCCGCTGACCTTACATTCAGACCATAGGTCTCGACGGGCACTGCTGCGCCTGTTTGGGGCAAAGATCGGGCGGGGTGTCGTAATTCGCCCTACAGCCCGCTTCACCTATCCCTGGAAGGTTGAAATTGGCGACTATAGCTGGATTGGGGACGATGTAGTGTTCTACAGCCTGGATCACATTTGGGTCGGCGCTCATGTGGTCATCTCCCAAAATACCTACCTCTGCACCGGAAGTCACGATGTGCAAGATCCCACCTTTCGGCTGAAGACGGGGGCGATCGCCATTGGTAACGGGGTTTGGGTGGCTACAGGATGTTTTATGGCTCCTAATATACAGATTGGAGCAAATTCTGTGATCGGCGTTCGCAGTACAGTTTTACACAATATGCCCGCCGCTTACGTCTGCTGGGGCACTCCCTGCCGTCCCCAACACCTGCGCGAACTGACGAATAGATCCGCATGAATTGTTTTCCGACGAAGCCGAAAAACAATTCATCCGAGAGATCTAATGAGCGCGACACTAACCCGTAGCGGCGCGTTTGCGGGCAGAGCGGCGAGATCGGGTTGAGGTAGGCAAGGGTGAAGAGGCAACAGCGACACTACCCGTGGTGTCTTGAGCCAGAGGCAGCGTAAAGTGAAACTGGCTACCCTGATCGCGTCCAGCAGATTCTGCCCAAATTTGTCCGCCTAGACCCAAAATAATTTGACGGCAAATGGCCAGCCCTAGCCCTGTTCCTCCCGCAGTGCGGCGTAGGGCACCTTCCTCCTGGTAGAACCGATCGAATACGACTTCGAGCTGATTTGGCTCAATGCCTCTGCCTGTATCGGTAATCAGGACTTCGAGCATCTTGCCACCATTTTGATGCGCTTCGATTACCACCTCTCCTTCTGGCTGGGTAAATTTACACGCGTTATCCAGTAACTTAGACAACACTTCAACCACCCACTCGCCATCGGCTTGAATCAGCGGCAGTTCTCTGGAAACGCGAGCCTTGATTTTGGGTAAATGTTCATCGGTTTTACGGGTATGAATGCTGCTTAGAGCCAAGTCTACACATTCGTCTAGCGCCAGCGATTCTAGATGCCACTGCACCCGACCACTTTCCAAGCGGGATAGGGTGATAAAGTCTTGTACCAGTTTTCGCATCCGCTCGGCATCGGTTAAGGCCGTGTCGAGCATTATCTGGCGCAGCTCAGCAGGCATATCAGGTTCGCTGGCAAGGCTTTCTAGACACACTTGAATTGTAGAGAGCGGTGTACGTAACTCATGACCCGTAATTGCAATCAGATTGCTACGAGTGCGTTCTAGCGCCTCAAGCTGTTCGTTTAGATCTTCCAGATTGGCAAACGATTCTGCTTGGATCAGGGCAACACCAAGCTGAGCCGCGACGGCTTCGATCAGCGATCGCTCTGCCTCTGACCAGTCATGGGAGCCGACCATACACTGGTGCAGTTCTACCATACCCAACAGCCGCCCCTGATAAATGACGGGAACCATCAACCAGGCGCGAATGTGCCAGCGGTCAATGGTCGCTTGCAGCGGCGTGAGGTCTACTCTTGTTTCGGTTTGAGTGTTGGCGATCGCCACCGCCACCCGCTGCTGTACCACTGACTGAAACAACGGGTTTGACTTGAGTGACCAGGCTTCGCCCGATAGCGAGGCTATCTGGTCGTCTCGTCGATACTCATAGGCGATCGCGGCTGTAGAATCGGTGGACTTGCAGCGATAAATTAGGCAGCGGCAGACCTGCATTGCCTTGCCTACCTCGTTTACCGCCACCGTAAAAATTTCCTCTAGCTTCAGCGATTGACGAATGGCCATCGTAATCGAATTCACCAGCCGTTCCTTCCGCTCTTGGGCTGCAATCGAGCGGTAGGCTTTGAGCAGCTTATAGTGACCCGCTTGCAGATGAGTGACTAACCGCTGAGCAAACGGATCGGGGTCTACATCTAGACCTAATCCTGGCTCAACCCATAATTGAGCTTTTGCCTGCTGTACTTTAGTCGCCAAATCGGGACGGTAAATCAGGATGCGCTCTAACAAAATGTCAGCAGCCTGGTAGCTCACCTGCCGATCAAACGTCCAAATTCCCTCAAACCGCCGGGTTTGATCCACTGCCATTTCACCCATATCTACAGCGTTAGGAGCCGTTGAGCGCTCTCGACAAATTAAACACGCTGCGTATTGTTGACCAATTACAACCAAATGCCATTCTTGACAGAGTTGATCAGTCGGGTCAAATGCAACCGTTTCATAATGGTCTGACCCATTCATAAAGCTAGTTTCGGGCGCTGCTAGCACATAAACCTGAGACGTTAGCGCAGCAATTCGCACATAGCGGTGCGCTTCTTGGCGATAGAACCGCTCCCGCTGAAAACTAGCGATCACAAGCGGCTCTCCCCCAGCCGCCAGCACCTGATCCTCCATCGCATGGGAGAGGGCAGTTAATGATGACTTGAAATAGAGCTGAGGACGCAGATGCGGTGAGCGGTTGAATAACTCATCCAGCACTGATGTGGAAATGCTCATCAAATATTCCTCTGTCAATCGACCTGCCGCAGGCACCAGGGGCAAGCCATATCTGTATCGTTCCGTGGTGTTCTCGGCATACTGTTTCTTTGGTGGAATGGCACGCTGAGCGCATTGTTCAAATACAGAACCAAGTGATTTGCAGCCCTACCTTACCATTCTCGGATAAAACCTCGCCTCTAGAACGCAGAAACATCAGTAATTACATTGTCTGTTGGTAAGGGAGCATGCCACCTAGCCGGTGATTGTCTAGATCTGTTGACTATTTTTGAAACAGGGCGTTTCGGATGCCGCGCTAGGGAACGGTTACATAGATTTGAAGTGCTACGCCTTACCACTTAGTAGCTTGCGTCGCAGCATATCTAACGCAGCGCTAATACTCATCCAGCGGATAGAGTCACGACTACGATTTGAGCCAAACAGGTAGCGAGCGCTTTCAACTGGGGAGTTAGACCCTACCAAGCCAATGTATACCAGCCCTACAGGTTTAGTCTCGCTGCCTCCATCGGGACCGGCAATACCCGTGATGCTTAATCCCCAGGTTGTACCGAGACGCGATCGCACCCCGGTCGCCATCTGCTGTGCCACCTCAGAACTCACGGCACCGTACTGAGCTAGATCATCACCCTTGACTCCCAGCAGCGACACTTTGACCTGATTATCGTAGGAAATAACCCCACCCCAGAAATACTGAGAACTACCAGGTACTGCCGTAAGTTGTTGTCCTAGCCCTCCCCCTGTGCAAGATTCAGCCACCGCCAGCGTTTGGCCTGCCGCCTGAAGCAGCTTCCCAACTACAACTGCCAGCGTATCGTCGTCTGTGCCATAGCAGTCTAACCCGCCCAGGTCTTGCAGTTGTTCTGCTACAGGCATAATTGCCTGCATCGCGGTTTCTGCCGATGGGGCTTTAGATGAAACCCGTAGCCTTACTTCACCCTTCCCAGCATAGGGGGCAACTGTTGGGTTAGACAGATCAAAAAATGGTGCAACTTTTTCTGCCAGCGCCGATTCTGTAATGCCCCAAAACCGCAGGGTGCGGCTGTAGATCGTTTCTTGGCCAAACCCTTGACTACGTAGATAGGGCACTGCCGTTTCGTGCCACATGGTTTGCATTTCGCTGGGTACACCGGGAAACGTGAGCAGCAGCAGGTTAGGACGTGGCTGCCAAATCATTCCAGGAGCAGTACCTGTGCGATTGGTCAATACCTCTGCCCCTTGGGGAATTAAGGCTTGTTTGTGGTTGTTAGCCGTCATGACGCGATCGCGTGCTGCGTACTTTTCGGCAATGTCTTGCAAAACATCCGCACGCTCGACCAGAGGCACGCCAAAAAAATCAGCAATTGTCTCCGTCGTCAGGTCATCTGGCGTGGGACCCAGGCCGCCCGTGAAAATCAACACTTGAGACCGTTCTGAGGCGATCGCTATTACCTTTTGTAGCCGTGCGGGATTGTCTCCAACCACTGTTTGGTAGTAATGGGCAATGCCCAGGAGAGCCAGTTGCTGCGCCAAAAACTGAGCATTGCTGTTCAAAATTTCGCCTAACAGCAGCTCAGTACCTACACAAATAATTTCAGCAGTAGAAGAACGGAAATCCATTTAGGTCATGTAAGTGAGCGTAGTTAAACGTGAAACTCTAGAATTCTCGGTAGTGGTATTGATGTAAGGATTTTTTGATGGGCGGGCTAAACCCGCCCATCAAAAAATCATTACCAATTTAGGACTACCGAATTCTCAACAGCGCAGTGGACGGTACAGGATTTTAAAGTCTGGGTTCCTATTGGAGTTGGCCACACCGTTTAGAGTCGTGCATGTTGCCGAGCTTTCCACCCTGTATAGCTCAGTAAAGCAGTAGCCGCGATCGCATAGGCCAGCCCGCTGGGAATTCCCGAAAAAGCCAATGCCAAACTACCAACCCAAAAAGTCAGGGAATAAATAAACAGCACTGTCATCCGGTGGGGCAAACCAGCTTCTAGTAGACGGTGATGGAGGTGACGCTTGTCGGCAATGAACGGCGATTTGCCATGGCGCAAGCGGTCTAGAATCACTGCTGACATATCTAAAATAGGCACCGCCAAAATCAGATACGGCAATAACACTGCCACTGTAGTCACACTCTTAACCAGACCAATGACACCTACACCCGCCAGGGTAAAGCCAATAAAGTAAGCACCCCCATCGCCCATAAAAATCTGAGCTGGATTGAAGTTGTAGCGCAAGAAAGCCAATGTTCCGCCTGCTAAGGCAGCGGCGATCAACGCTGCTGCGGGCTGATTCATAAATAAACAGGCAATTAACATCACAATAGCAGCGATGCCCGACACCCCAGCCGCCAACCCATCCAAGCCGTCAATCCAGTTGATAGCATTGGCCATGCCTACTAACCAAATCACTGTGATAGGTAAACTAATCCACGGGGGTAGGAATGTTAACCCCATAAATGGAATAGACAAAAAATCAATATGAACGCCAGCAAACCAAGCCCCTGCTGCAACCCCACTCTGCAACAAAAGGCGGATTAGGGGCGACAACCCAAACAGATCATCCGCTAACCCAATCAAAAAGAAGGCTAGTCCGCCAATCGTTACGCCCCACACCTCGTATTCTTTATCGGGCGGCAACACGCCAAACCCACCCAACGCCCAGACCGTCAGCAGCGCAGCTAGAGTTCCTAAAAAAATAGATACTCCGCCTAGACGTACCATTGGGCGCTGATGAACCTTGCGACCACCCGGCAAATCCACACGACCGCTTTTGAGACCCAGCTTTTTTACAATCGGAGTACTCAGCAGCACGACGACTACAGAGACTAAAAAGGCTATCAGATGATACAGATAGAGAAGTTGCATCTGGGATGATGTAATTCAGGAGAGATGGTTATCAAGTAAGCCTACGCCACTTTGACCCCAAAAACCGGGAAAGCATGACAAGCTCCCTGGCTCAGGATGTTGGCAGTATCGACCCTCACCGTATTCGCTTGAAGTCCCGTAATTGATGCCTAGAGGTGCCGAAGCCGGTCAGCCAACCCAGTACCTTGATTAATCTGTGAGCGATTAATCTGTGCGCTTAGCTTATCTCAATAAAATATCAAGAACTCTAGAAAGGTAGTATATAGCGATCGCCTCCAGAAAATAACATTATTGTCCACGTTCTAACGCACTTTTCTTACAAGTCTCTGGACTCTGGCAGCTTCACAAGACTTTATATTTATAAAAAAGCCGTGTCCCAGGTATGGTTGCAAGTAGCACCCATACCTGGGACACGGCTTTTTTCAAACGCACCGAACTGATGTAGTTCAGTTCCAGACACTCTCTACCCAACTATTCGGGGTTGATATCAGGACGACGACGAATCTGTTCAGCCTCAGGACAATCTTCTGACACTAAAGGCTCTACGTCTCCACGGGGCACAGTAGCCAACTTTTGCATCACAGAACCAATGCTTTCCAGCCGAATCATTTCTTCCCAGGAGCAGACCTCATCTTCCTCTTCTGTTTCATAGCGCAGTGTAACTAGATCACCTTCGATATCCAGGATGCGAGCACGCTCAATCCAGCGCTGCTGATCCCGTAGGAAAATCCAGATTTCACGCCCATCACAACAGAGTTGATAGATCTTGCGGTGTAGCATGAAGCATCTCTCCTGAACAAATAACTTACTAAACAACCCATCAGACCGCGAACCGCTGAGCGGCGCTGTCTAGCTGCACCAACTTTAGATGCGGCCAGAACCACACCTAACGGCAGCTCAAGAACATCTGTACCAAACTCGCCCTCCAAAAGAGGCCTAGTCAGGCTTATCCTAGCAGAGCAAGACTCAACGGCAAACGCACCAGATTTAACAGTAAAGAACTGTTTGCTCATAAACGATTTGAGCCCAACCAGCATGAGCTGGTTGGGCATACACAGAACGGAGCACAAGGATTTGGCGATCGCTCTAAGGATATGTTCAAAATGTAGGTAGCCGTCAATGTCACCATGTAGGGTAGAAAACACCTGTAAAGCTCGACATATAGGTTGCCGAGCAGCGGTTAAGCAAATTAAAGCTTGAGTTCAGCCTGTTGTGAAGGGGTGAAGGGGATCAACTCACGACTATACCTCTACCAAACCTTATAAAAGTTTAAGAGGCTGCAAACTTTTAACTATTCTAGCGGCTGTGCAAGAAAGTTTGGGAAACAGTGGAAACTTTTGAGTATGAGAACTTTAATCTCAGATAGGTGAGAATGAAGCAACTTCACAATTCCGGTCTTCATTATAACTAAACCTTAACCTGTTCCCAATCTACAAATTACCTCCTCTTTAAATCAGGGGCTTAGAGTAATGGCAAACATGGAGATTCAGCACCCACATGCTACAATCCTTCGCCCTTGACGTTGCACCTGAATCTGATTTACGTCTCTTGCTAGAGCGACTTTATCAAGATCGGGTTATGCACCCTTTTCGGAGTGGACAAAACATTCCTATCACGCCACATGAGATTTGGGTTGTCTGCCGGGGGGTCGTGCAGCTCGGAACGTTTTATGATACCGGAGACGAGGCTCTTCTAGGTCTGGCGTATGCTTCTATGCCGTTCGGTTTGCCTCTAACGCTGATTCGTCCTTATCATGCTACGGCGCTTTCAGATGTAGATTTGATGCGGTTAACCTGGGCAGAAGTCGAACAATCACCGGCCTTGGCACAGGGTATTTTTCAGCATATGGCTCGGCGGCTGCGGCAAACGGAGGCGATTTTGGCAATGGTGGGATATCGCCGCGTCGAAGATCGGCTTAGACATTTGTTGATGTTGCTGAAGCGAGAGGTAGGACAGCCAATTCCAGAGGGCACTCGCTTGGGGGTACGGTTAACCCATCAACAATTGGCCAATGCCATTGGTACCACTCGTGTCACTATTACACGGTTAATTAGCCAACTTCGGGAAGAGGGCTGGCTCTCGATTGATCGCGATCGCCACATCGTCTTGCCACTGCACGTCAGTCTCTAATAGGACTGACGCAGTTGAGTGATGCTGCAGGCGCAAAGCGCCTGCAGCATCACTCAACTTTCTTGGTTTTTCGTGCGAGGTGCGTAAGTCCTATCTAATCAACTGCACATCAGTCTCTAATCAGCAGCAGTAGTTTTCAAGTTGCTAAGCCATTACCATGCCGCCATCGACATTAATCACCTGCCCAGTGATGTAGGCAGCGCTTGGGTCGGCTGCTAAAAAAGTGACCAGTCCGGCCACTTCTTCTGGCTGTCCGTAGCGGCCAAGGGGAATGAATTTTAGAATATCGTCGGCTTTGACAGCGTGGGTCATGTCGGTGGCAATAAAACCAGGGGCGACAGCGTTAACCGTAATGCCCCGGCTGGCCAGTTCTTTGGCGACGCTTTTGGTGAAACCCAGTACCCCTGCCTTGGCAGCACTGTAGTTGGCCTGTCCGGGGTTGCCCATTTCGCCGACCACTGAGCTGATGTTGACAATTCGCCCAGATTTTTGCTTTAGCATAATTTTGCTGGCGGCGCGGGTACAAAGAAACACCCCGGTTAGATTGAGATCGATCACGGCTTGCCAGTCTTCTGGCTTCATCCGCAGCAGCAGCGTATCGCGAGTGATGCCAGCGTTATTGACTAACACATCTACCCGACTCCATTTTTCCAGGGTGGCGCTAAATAGGGCTTCGACCTGGTCGGCTTTTGAGACATCGGCTTGCAGGGCGATCGCCTGACTGCCCATGCCGACAATTTCAGCAACGACTGCATCGGCAGCAGCGCCAGAGCTGGCATAGTTCACGACGACTTGGGCACCATCAGCCGCCAAAGAGAGGGCGATCGCCCGTCCAATGCCTCGCGACGCTCCAGTTACAATCGCCACCTTTCCGTCTAATCGCTGTGTGGTTGTTGCCATAATTTTCTATCTCACAGACGCTAGGATTTGGAACGTTAGCTTTTACTTTTTAGCTGAGAACGCAGGTCGAAAGTGTCGTAAAAGTTTAATTGTTTGAACGCAACCGCGTCTAACGAATTAACTGTTAAGAAACCTCTAAACCACAGACTAAAGTTCAGCGATGGATTGAGTCCACAGATCATATTAAGCCATTTGTGCCATCTCCCCACATCCTCCACAATCCGCACTAGGATTGTGATGTCACCCTATTTAATTGGGTTAACTAAAATGGCAGTCAAGCAAGAGTTTAAAAGTTTCGCAGACCTAATCGCTAGCTCAGACCTGCCCCTCTTGGTCGATTTTTATGCTCCTTGGTGTGGCCCTTGTCAGATGATGGCAAAGATTTTGGACGACGTAAGTGCCCAAATGAAGCATAAATTGCGGGTGGTCAAGATCAACACAGATAACTACCCCTCCATAGCCACTGAGCACCAGATTCATTCATTGCCAACGTTAGTGCTGTTTAAACAGGGGCAACCTGTTGAACGAATCGAAGGGGTGTTACCCGCCAATCAGTTGATTCAACGGCTGCAAGAATTGGTATAAGAGGATGTTTTTAAAGTCCGATTGCTGGTAGCAAAACGGTCTCGATCCCCCTAAATCCCCCTTAAAAAGGGGGACTTTAAGTCCGGTTCCCCCCTTTTTATAGATGCGAAGCGGCTTCCCGAAGGGTAGGGGGGTTAGGGGGGATCACTCGGTGCCTAAAAGCACAGCCGATCACTTTTAAAACATCCTCTAAATCTGTCGATTAGACTTCTGACTATTAGCGCTGACAGCCGAAGCGTTGGTAGCGATAACCATCTACGGACGCACTGTCATCACGGGCGGTGCAGCCTTGTTGGTTTAGCAGTTTTCGCAGCGGCCTGGGGGCAACGGATTCCATATTTATCAGCCATAGGTCGAAGGGACGGGGTTGCCCCTCCAGAGCGCGCTGCAAACTGGTAATGACATCGTTTGGATCGGGGGTTTGGGATGCCAGCAAAAACCGTACAGTAGTGTTCGCAATAGGGTGGCGCTGCCAGTCGTGGGCAATTCCCATAAGCCTGCCCGTCTGCCCATGACTGCGGTGGGCGATCGCCACCAACCCATTACTTTGAGGCTTTGCTTGCATGGCCTGTACCACTAAGTCAGGACGGTGTGTTTTCTGGTAGCCCAGGTTAGTCACAACTGTCACACCTCCTAAGCAGCTCAGAGCAATGATTAGAACGACAATCCACTTACATTGTTGCCGCCAGTAGTGAGCGATCGCCCCGCCCATCAGCACCACACCAGCGGGAAAATACACAAAGTTGTAGCGAAAGGCGCTGGTAACATCTCGTTGTAGAACATAGGTGATCCCCAGAAATAGTGCGATCGCCGCCGCCACAAATCCGCCTAAACCTAACAACGGCAAGCGATTTTCCGCCGTTTTCCACAAAACAATCCAGCCACGAACCAACAATACCAATGTTCCCAGGCTTAACAACAGCAGCGCGACGACAGACACAATCACAACTCGGCGATCGCCCGCTTGAATCGGCAGCAGATAAATCATCGTGATCCAGCCTGCAACGGTCTGGGCAATGGGGTCGAGCCATTCCAATCCTTGGCGATCGCTGCGGACAATCCAGCGGGTCAGTTCCGTGTCAGACGCACCTCTGATGAAGGGCAACCATACTAGTCCACTGACAATGCTTCCTGCCACCACTAGACCCAGCCGTTGCCAACCGCTAGACCCCAGCTTCTGAGCAGAAACCGCAGCGCGCACTTGACGACTGGTCAAAAGCAGCAGCACCAGACCTTCTGCCACGAGTACCAGCGTAAAAAAGTAGTGGGTAGCGATACCTAGCCCATTCACTAGAATCCAGCCGCCGCAAAGCAACAGAGGCAGTGTCCGGTTTTGGTACAGAGCGCGAACGGCAACGATCAGGCAGGTTAGAGAAGCGATCGCCCACACAATTGGCAGTGTGTAATGTCGGGCTTCTTGTGCCAGATAGATACCAAAGGGCGACGTTGCCATCAAGGCTGCCGCTATCTGCGCCGTTAAGCGGGAGCGAAATGCTAACCAAGCCAGCCCAAAGGCAGCGGGAATTGAGACTACCCCCAACAAGGCAGAGAGCGATCGCACCGCCCAGACAGACACCAAACCCTGATCGAAGGGAAATAGCTGGAGCCACAGATGGGTCAGGACAAAATAAAGAGGCGGGTGGTTGCTCTCTGTCAGTAAGTTGTGGATTACAGCGCCCACACCCGCTTGAGGATTAGGCTGGAGCGGTTGCAGCAGCTCTGCCATCGAAATTACCCGATCCAACGGCACCGTGTGAAAGCTATTGCCCAAGCTGAACACGATGGTAGAAAACTCATCTGTCCACAGAGGTTTAGCTGCCAGATTGGTGAATCGAAGCCAAGCCCCTACGACAATCCATCCAACCAGCAGCCCCAGATGCAGCCAGCGCCGCTCAGTCGCTTTCATTTAAACAACCCGCCTTGAGGCCATTGAACCCACTGTTATCTAGGCCATGTTGAGTTTGTTTGAGATGCTCGCCTTGCAGATCTTCAAGCAAACTCAACATGACCTCTAGAATAACCGTCACTCTACTGATTCCCCGGCACTACTCCCCTCCCAGCAGCGTTACCAAGGCACTAGCCAACTGATCGTACTCTGCCACAGTGTTGTAAAGCTGTGCCGAAACTCGCAGCAGGCGATTGGGTGCGGGCTGCCAGGGCATGACGGGCACTTCAATCTGGTAATGGTAGAAGAGGGCATCGTACAGTGTCTCAACAGAGCCGCCGGGTAGGGGGACTGCCGCCATAGAGCCAATCATGTGATCGGGGCAGGGTAGCTCGATATCCAGGGCGGTGCAGAGCACCCGTCGCGCCGCTAAAGCTTTGGAGTGATTTTGCTGCATTAGTTCATCCCAGCCACCGGGTAGCAGCGATCCCATCACCCGAATCGCCTCTGGGACACACAAAAACGCCGTGGGGTCGGATGTGCCCGTCCAGTCAAACTCCAGTCGAAAAAAAGATCGATCTGTACGGGGTGAATTAGCGCCGTGGCTAATGACCAATGGCCGCACCTGCGATCGCCGCTCTGGTTGCACATACAAAAATGCAGCACCCTTGGGCGCACACAGCCATTTGTGACAGTTTCCGGTGTAGTAGGTAACACCCATAGCTTGAAGGTTCAACGGCACCATGCCCGGTGCATGGGCACCATCCACGAGAATGTCAATGCTCTGTGTTGATAGGGCTTGGGCGATCGCCTCTATTGGCATCACCAGAGCCGTCTGGCTGCTGACATGATCAATCAAAAGCAGCTTCGTTTTAGTCGAGACCCGACTGAGAACCGACTCAACCACTTTATCTGCCGACTCTAGAGGAAAAGGCACCTCTGCCACCACCACCTGCGCCCCAGTTTGAGCCGCAATGGCGTTGAGGGCGTTGCGACAGGCATTGTACTCATGGTCGGTGGTTAGCAGTTCATCCCCCGGTTGCAGCCTCAGGGAGCGCAGCACAGTGTTGACCCCAGTTGTAGCATTGGGCACAAAGGCCAGATTTTCTGGATCAGCTCCCACAAATAGAGCCAGGTCTGTCCGGGCGGCATCTAGCAGCGGCTCTAACTCCCGTGCAAAAAACCGAACGGGTTCTGCCTCTAACTGTTGCCGTAGCGATCGCTGCTTGTCTAAGACGGCGATCGGGCACGCCCCAAACGACCCGTGGTTTAGAAACGTAACGGTTGGATCAAGACTCCAATAGCGTTTCCAGTCACCTTGTGGCAACGGAAGAAGCTGATAGTCGGAAGGAACACTCAAAGAATCCATAAAACTCCCCAGGCTGGATTCGAACCAGCGACCAATCGATTAACAGTCGATCGCTCTACCACTGAGCTACTGAGGATAGCGAATCCAATAGTAACAGATCAAGGCGGCTGTTTGGCAAGGGGTTCTCCCCAGAAATCAAAGTTTTTTGCCAGGTTTCTTGCAGAATGGTGCATCCAACCCAAAATTTAGTCTTAAATCAACAACCGCTTACAGCAGGTCAAGGCTGTCCGTCTGTCTTGCCAAATCTCAGCTTACTAAGGCGCTCTTGAGCCGAAGGATCTAAGGAATTCATTAGAAACCGACCGGGCGATCGCCCTTTAGAGCTTTGCTTGTTTCGCACCTGTCGCCCTGCTGTCTCAATTTCATGCAGCAATTGCTGGGCTGAGATACAAATAGCTCCGTAGCCAATCACCGTTTGACGATGCACATTATCAGATGTAGCGACGATTAAATGCTTCTCAAACTTGCGTAGATCATTGCGAAACTTAGAGCAAGTCAGCTCAATATAAGTATCTGCCGTTTGCTGAAATTCTGTGTAATACACTGAAAGGTAAGGCGTTCTGACCTCTTTGCTGCCTGGACGATCCTGATACTGGGCATCAAACACGACCTGAGTTTCGTAGCCCTTAAAAGCCGTGTACTCAATCATCATTTCTACTAATTCTCGGCGCGCCTCTTCCAGGCCGTAGCGATCGCGTTTTCGCTGCAAGTTGCTCCAGGCTCCAACCATGTTGTAGCCATCTACCAGCAAAATTGCTTGGGATGCAGCGCGAGGCATGAGTTCAAAGACCGTAAAAGAGTTCAGGGCAGCATGAGTAATTCAAACACTCCACATGTAATTAATATGATGCCCGTTTTCATCAAGTTTCGGCATCAACTTCTGTTCCACGCGTTATGAAACCCTATGAATCCTCGTGTAATTAAGCCGCTTGTAATTAAATTTGTCAGCAAAACATACCAGTCCTCTCGACTTGCCGCCCTAACGGGTTTGGCTCTTTCAGCCACAGCACTTTCGGTAGAATCAAGCCACACGGCTCCCGTCGATTCTCATCTTTTCAGCCAATTCTTTATCTCAACTGCCTTGGCAGAAACGCGTGAAACCCTCTCAGTGGGAACAATTCAAGGTACTGTGATCTATCCCAGCGACATCTTGCCCGCCCAGCGAGTATGTGCGGTAAATACCCAAACCAGAGGTGCCTACTGCACTGAGACGGGCGAAGAACAAAGCCAGTTCAGCCTGCCAGTACGACCGGGTACCTACCATGTGTATGCGATCGCCTGCCGAGATTATTTGGGGCAACCTGGGACAAATTGCCAAAACCGCAATTACGACGACCAAATCCGCGCCTACTATGACGAATTCGTTACCTGCGGACTCTATGCCAACTGCGGCAGCAAACTGCCCATCTCTGTCACTGTCCGCGCTGGAGAAACAGTCACAGGTGTGTCTCCTCACGACTGGTATCCCTAGTAAGTAGTTCAACCTAAATAAAAACCAAATTCTAAAACCCTGCGCCGCCCGCACAGCGGGCGGCGCAGGGGTTTAGAATCTTATATTTAATTAAGTCCACCTACTTACTAGCGCTTGGATTCTTGGTGGTGATTATTGATGTAATGATTTTTGAAGCGCGGGCAAAGCCCGCGCTTCAAAAATCATTGTATAGCCATAGACGGATTGGTTAGGACGGGGTGCCGGGGTGGAACCCCTGGCTGGGGGCAAAGCCCCCACACCCCCTTTGATCCCAGTGTCCTAACCTTTGTGGCGACAGCTATAAGTGTGGGATTACCAGTTTTTTGGGGGCCCGGGAGCCAGGGGCCAGGCGCCAAAAAAAAAGGGTGGTGGTGTATATGGGGGGCGGAGGTTAAGGCCACAAAAGAGTCTTGAAAATGAGGGGGGTCCGCCCCCACTGCTGGGGGCCTCCACCCAGGTTCGCCCACGGGGACCAAAGGGGGTGTGGGGGCTTGGCCCCCAGCCAGGGGTTCCACCCCGGCACCCCGTCCTAACCAATCCGTCTATGGCTATACAATGATTTTTGAAGCGCGGGCTTTGCCCGCGCTTCAAAAATCATTACATCAATAATCACCACCAAGA
>JBBQFG010000118.1:0-15999 GCA_038321765.1 Elainellales cyanobacterium | reverse complement strand
TGAGTTTTTGCATCATTGCGCCCAGAAAGGAGAAACTCAGGCAAAGCGAGACTTAAGGGGCTGGATTCGTACGCATCGGAGCTAACGGCGATCGCCCAACGGCAAACGATGAGCATGAAGGGGCGATCGCCCCATTCGCCCTAACCATCATAAACTTCGATGAACACGCATTGTTCTGTTCCATGCTCTAGATTACTGTATGGATTGAACGCGTTGCCTCCCATCCATGGACTTGAGGATATCCCATGACTTCATTTGATCGCTCCTCGACCAGTCGCCCAGACGCAGAGCACGAGGGGACAACATCGGTTCCGGTGACTCTAGAAGATGGCTCTGTGTTTTTAGTTGAAGTGCCGATTACCAGCGGTCGTCAGATTGTGAGTGGCGGCGGCTTCAAAAACTTTGACAGCCTGAGTCGATCGATCAATGGCATCGTGAAAATGATTACCGAACCCCTAAAGACCGTGCAGCCCACGAAAGCAACGGTCAAGCTGGGGCTAGAAATCGGGATTGAGCAGGGCAGTCTGGTAGCAGCAATTGTCCGCGGGGTGGGCAAAACCAACCTGGAAATTACGATGGAATGGACGAAGGAGGATCTAAAAAAACTGCCTGAAGCCTCAAAAGCTGATTTAAAGGCTGATTCAAAAGCCGAGTAAGTCCTATCCTTAAAGGCGATGCCCATTAACTGTCGATGACCCTAGACGAACTGTTACGGCAATGTATTGTCAAAATTCTGGTTCCCAATGACTGGGGCACGGGGTTTTTCGTCGGTGAGGGAGCCATTCTGACCTGCGCCCATGTAGTTGCGGCGGTGGAGGCAGGCGGAACTGTCACCTTTGTCTGGCAGGGGCAGGAACATGATGCCACGGTCGTCCACAAGGGTTTGCCCACCCAAGCTGATGTGGCGCTGCTGCGGTTTACACCGTTTAGCGATGCCCTTCCCTGTGTGTATCTCGGAGCAGAAGCACAGCCGTTTCAGCGGGCGTTTACCTATGGGTTCCCCCAAGACTTTCAAGCAGGCGGGTTTCCAGCGACGGGTCAGTTTGACGGTCGGGGAAAGGATGTGGATGGGGCAGAAGTTTTGGGGTTTAGTCAAATGCAGGTGAAACCCGGACGCAGCGGCTCACCCTTGCTTAACCTCGATACGGGCTATGTGTGCGGCATAATCAAGTTTACCCACGAGCAAGCGGGGAACTTTGGCGGTGGGGCAGTGCCCGTGGCGGAGATTCTGACCGTTTTGCCGGAGGTTGCTCAACTGCAAGCTGCCTTCCATCAAACCAACACCACCTGGAAGGAGCGGCTACCGCCAGCGTTAGGGATGAGGGGGCAAACGCTCACTGCCGCCAGTATTATCCTTGACCAGCAACCGCCCAACGTTGACCAGTTCCAGGGACGGGAAGCGGAGCTTAAGCAAATTCAAGCTGAGTTGCAAGAGCCTTCGGTGCGGCTGATCGAGATTACCGCATCCGGGGGCTATGGCAAAACCTTTCTGGTGGCAAAGGCATTGGCACAGGTCAAGGAACGATCAGATCTGCCGACGCTGTGGGTTAGCTTTAACCAACCCTATGCCTTTGCCACCTTGGGTCGCTGGTTACTTCAGCAGTTGGGGCAAACGGTAGATGAAAAGCTGCCGGATGATGCCCTGGCGCTGGAGATGGTGAAGCATCTATCCGAGCGGCGCGGGCTGCTGGTGCTGGACAATCTGGAAACCCTGTTGCAAGCGGATGGACAGTGGCGAGAACCCGTCTATGGGGCATTTTTCCGGCGCTGGTTGAGTCATGGACAACACTGCACAATCCTCCTCACCAGTCGAGAACAGGTGCCCTTGCCCCACGAGGAGCAACACCAGCGATTCCGCTGGTGTGCCCTGGGAGGCTTGTCTTTGCTGGCGGGGGTGGCGCTGCTGAAGGCAAAGGGAATTCGGGGCGCGGAGCCAGACTTAGAGCGGTTTGTGGCGCTGGTGGATGGACACCCGCTATCCTTGAGCCTGACGGCGGGATGGCTGCTCAACCCCAGAAAGACGGTGGCTCCCGATGTCACCTATGCCCTGAAGCAGGATGATCTGTATCGGTTTGAGCAAATAGTCGGCGACCACCGGGGCGACCCGGATGCAAGCGTGGGGCGCATCCTGGATGCCAGTGTGGAACGGCTCACCCCCACCCTGCAAACCCTGTGGCAATCCTTGAGTGTGTATCGGATTTCCTTTGACCTGGTGGCGGCTCAGTCCATGCTGCCCACGACAACACTGGAGGATCTGTGGGAACTGGCACGTCGTTCCCTGTTGCAGGAGCAGCAGGTGGAAGGAGCGGTGTCCACCCTGGCGGAAAAATGGCGCTTTCAATTTTCGCCCCTGGTGCAGCGGTTTGCCCAACAGCAGTTGGGGGATTTAACCGAGGCACACACCCAGGCGGTTGCCTATTACCGCTCGGTTGCCCGACCCCACCCCTGGCAGCAGTTGGCAGAGGTGACCGCCTACCTGGAAGCGTTTCACCATCTGTACCAACTGGGGCGGTATGCCCAGGCTCGCCGCGAGATTGCCCCCTGCGATACTTTTTTGGATTTGCAGGGATACAACTCCATTCGCCTGGAACTGTATGGGCGACTGGTGCGGGCATGGCAGCAAGGAGCGTGGCCGATCGAGCAGGCTGAAGATGTAGCGGCATTATTGGCTTCCCTTGTCTGCTGGGGAAATGCTTACAGCGCCCTGGCTCAATACGCTCCGGCAATTGCCGCCCATCAGTTGCTTCTGAATCTTGCCCGCCAGACTGACTCCCGATCTTACGAAGGAGCCGCGCTGGGGAATTTGGGATTGGCCTACCTTTACCAGGGCAATTATGGGCAGGCGATCGATTACTCGCAGCAATGGCTCACCATTGCGCAGGAAATTGGCGATCGCGCCTCCGAAGCCATTGCCTGGTTTAATCTGGGAACCACTCAGGCAAAGCTCAAACAATCCTCCCAAGCCATCCAGTCTTACGAAAATGCCCGGTCGCTCTATCAACAAATGGGGCTGGAAGGAGATGTTCAAGACTGCGACCAGCGAATTCAGCAACTTTCCACCTGATGACGTGGCTGGTGGGGGCGACTCTTGGGGGGGTAGGGCAATTAGGGGGTGGGCGCTACGCCGCTGCGATGGTTTGTCGAAATTCCGCCACAGCCCTGCCTTCGTCCGTTTCAGCCATCAGCACACAACGATTCAGCAATGCAATATCCAACGTCTCTAATCCCGGCAGTTCACTTTAAACTGCTCCCAGGTGTGGCCGCTGTGAACTAGCCGTTGGTCTGTTGGTTTTTCAAGGATCTGAGACATTTCATTGTGGGTTGAGGGAGAGGGCAATTGCGCATCATTATAGAACCATCCCGATCGTATGGAAAACGGCTAGCCTATGTCAGAGCGACATCAACAGCTTCTGAGCATTGTTCAACGACTTCCCAGTGACTTTGAGCCGTATGGCGATCGCAGCCGCGAAGCCGATTGGAGCCCCGATTGTTCCTGTGGCTGCAAACACTTCCTGCCATTAGCCGGTTCACTGGGCATGGACTGGGGCGTTTGTGCTAATCCTGCCAGTCCCAGAGTCAGCCTGCTAACCTTTGAGCACCAGGGTTGTCAGGCGTTTGAACCGTGCGATCGGGCCGATGAGTCGATAATTGAGACAATTTAGAGGGTATGAAGTGAACCAGGGAGCAGGGCAATGACCATCGAATATGTCAATCGTAGAGGCAAAACCTACTACCTGCATGAGGGGAAAACCAAAACGGGCAAACCCAAGTATTTCTTCTCGATGAAAGCAGAGGGAACGCCGGTGAGCGCCATTCCTGAGGGCTATGAAATTTATGAGAATCCCAATGCCCAGGTGTTTCTGCGGAAAATTCCGCCGCAAATCATTACGCCGGAGGAGATGGCGATGGTTAGGGAAGGCGTAAAACAATATGCCAAACTGGATCACTTTATCGTGGATGTCAAAGACAAGCACATTGTCGTTTACCTCTGCGACCAAAATGTGGATGAGTTGACGGCACTTATCTCATTTGGACTCGGCAAGGATTCAGCCAGGATGAAAGAATCGCTGGGCATGTCTCTTTCCTACTCGCCCATGATGCAGTTTGTGCTTGATGATGCCCAAACCCGAGAATTTGTGGTGGAACGCTGGTGTTTTCGGGGTTCAGTCGATGATTGGATCGGTTTAGACGGGCCGACTGACCTGAAATCCCTGGTCAAAAAATACGCTCGCCATTTAGGCAAAGAGTCCTTCTATGATTTGACACCCTATGGATAGTCCGTGGAAGATGCGGTCAGTCGCTGGTTTCCCCATGCCCTGACGGCTTCTCCCAGACTATCCATGAAATTTTTCGAGTCAGGCAAGAGGAAATGGCGCTTATGTTGAGTCATGCTGAAGATCAGTCACCCTGGACCGGCAAGGGAACGACCCTAACCGATAAAACGGCTCAAAAAGAATTTGGACTGACCGAAAAAGAGATTGTTGAAGCCATCCGATCAGGGAAATTGCAGTATCGGCATAATTCACTGTATGGCAATCCGTCCATTAAGTTATTGAGAACTGAAGTAGAAGCTCTGGTCACTGAAAAATATGGACAAGATTATCTGGAAAAGAAAAGGATAGAAACTGAGTTATCTAAAGTCAATACAGAAATACGAACTCTGAAACGTAAACTAGCTCAATTAGAGAAAAGAAAGGAAGAACTGTTACAAAGGAATAGATCAAGCTAAATGGGATTGCATCGCGACATTACAAAGCGCGATCGCCTAAGCAAATATCTCCATATTACTCAATGCGGTCGCGATCGCACAAAGCAACATCGTCGCGTTACTTGATGCGATCGGCGTGTTACTAAGCAACGTCGTGACGTTACTCAATGCGATCGCGACGTTACTGAGTAACGTCGTCGCATTTATAATAAAATGTTATGTCGATCTAAGTTACGCTTTGATTTTTCTTAATTTAAGCGCGATCGCACAGAGTTTGCTTGATGTTGGCTCTCTCTCCAGACAACCATTTTGCAGGCGTTGCTGAATTAAGGTATGAATTTGGGGTTGTATGAATTGAAACTTCGTTCCAATTCATACTGCTATTCAGCACCACCCTTTATAAAGTATCAAACTATAGGCACAGCATGGGTTACGCTACGCGAACCCCTCCTAAGTTCAACCACGTTTCATTCAACCCACCGACTGATATCTTCTGGAGTCGCAGATTCCTATGATTTATCTTCCTGTTACGCTGTTGTTGTTCCTCCTCTTTTTGCTGCTGTTTCCGTTCATCTGGTTTGCGATCGCCCTATCCCAACAACCCAGAATTACAATCAAAAGTATTCCTCACAAGTTCCTCAAAGTGTTTCCCTAATATCAGAATGGAGCCAAAAGGTTCATCGCCCATTGTGAAGTCATCATGGATTGCCACTCAGCCGTCACCCGTAAAACTTTGTGCCCATCCATTTTAGTAATTGGGTATGGCAATCCATTACGCAGTGATGATGGCGTGGGGCAACAGATTGCTAAAGCGGTTGCAGCCTGGGGACTGCCCAATGTAGAGGCGATCGCCATTCACCAACTGACTCCCGAACTGGCTGAACCGCTGGCAAGGGCTGATACTGTCATGTTCATTGATGCCTATCCTGCCGCCGCAGATCTGAAAATACAGGTTCGCCCACTGGAGCTTGCCGAGTCTGGAATGACCTCAGGACATTGGTGCGAGCCGCAGGCGTTACTGGCAATGACGCAAGCTCTTTATGGCTATCATCCCCAGGCGTGGTGGGTGATGGTGCCGGGAGTGAATTTTGAGTTGGGTGATTCTCTCTCTCCCATTGCCCAACAGGGAATTGAAACGGCATTACAATCCATTGACCATTTGATTAAGACACTGAGGACAGAACCATGCATGAAGTTGGGCTGATGCAAAGTATTTTAGATAGGGCTGTAAAACGCGCTAAACAAGAGGGCGCTCACCAGATTGATGAAGTTCATATGCGGCTGGGTGCTGCTTCTGGTGTGGTACCAGATTCTCTGGAACTTGCTTTTGAAGTTGCGAAGAAAGGCACGATCGCAGAAGATGCGCGACTCCAAACAGAGCTAGTTCCCGTGGTGTGTTACTGTGCCAATTGCAATCTTGAGTTCCAACCCACGGATTTGCTCTATGAGTGTCCTGAGTGCCACCAGCCCAATTGTGAGGTCAAGCAAGGGCAAGAATTTGAATTGGCGTTTCTTGATGTGTCTTAGGATTATGGATTTAATAAGATCGGGAATTTGATTGCTGGTAGGGGCGAACGGCCGTTCGCCCCTACAGAAGAATGGCGGAGTTATTTAATTCTCATTCCTTAGCGGTATCGTGCGCTGAGTGTATCTGAATCCAGAGATCAGGAGGTTTGATGCCAGAAGCATTTCAGTCAGCAACCGACAAAGCCTACGATATCTTACGAACTGAGCATCAGCCCCTGAAAGCCATCTTTACCCCTAAAACGGTGGCTGTGATTGGTGCTACGGATCGAATTGGCAGCGTGGGACGAACGGTGCTGTGGAATCTGATTAGCCACGCCTTTGGTGGAACGGTGTTTCCGGTCAATCCCAAGCGGCATAGTGTGCTGGGAATTAAGGCATATCCAACGATCGCCAGTGTGCCAGACGCCGTTGATTTGGCGATCGTGGTCTTACCTGCGCCCAGCGTTCCCGATGTAATTAGTGAATGTGTAGAGGCAGGGGTGAAAGGTGCCATTATTATCTCGGCTGGTTTTAAGGAGTCAGGGCAGGCGGGTGCCGCCTTAGAAGCACAAATCCTGGAGCGGGCACGTCGTGGCAACCTGCGCATCATTGGCCCAAATTGTTTGGGCGTGATGAATCCCCTCACAGGTCTGAACGCCACCTTTGCCGGAGCGATGGCGCGTCCCGGCAATGTGGGGTTTATTAGCCAGAGTGGGGCGCTGTGTACTGCCATTCTGGATTGGAGCCTGCAAGAAAATGTGGGCTTCAGTGCGTTTGTGTCGGTCGGTTCCATGCTCGATGTGGGCTGGGGCGATTTGATTGACTATTTGGGAGACGATCCGCACACGCACAGCATTGTGATTTACATGGAGTCGATCGTCAATGCGCGATCGTTTCTCTCGGCAGCACGGGAAGTGGCGCTCACCAAACCAATTATTGTGATTAAGGCTGGTCGCACGGCAGCAGCGGCAAAAGCGGCAACGTCCCACACGGGAGCGTTGGCAGGCAGCGATGTGGTACTGGATGCTGCGTTTCATCGCTGTGGGGTGCTGCGGGTCAATACCATTTCTGACTTGTTTGATATGGCGGAAGTGTTGGCAAAACAACCCCGCCCGCAAGGTCCCCGGCTGACTATTTTGACCAATGCGGGTGGCCCAGGCGTGCTGGCCACCGATGCGCTGATCGCCGCTGGTGGTGAACTGGCGGAATTATCGGAGGCGGCGATCGCGAACCTGAATCAACTCCTGCCCGCACATTGGAGTCATGGCAACCCGATCGATATTCTTGGTGACGCTGATCCACAGCGCTATGCAAGCGCACTGGAAATTGCCGCTCAAGATCCCAACAGCGATGGCTTGTTGATGATTCTCACGCCCCAAGCCATGACCGACCCCACACAAACGGCTGAACAATTGAAAGCGTATGTGGAAGCTCGTTCGGAAGCGCCGCATACCGCATCTTCAAAGCACAAACCCATCTTGGCAAGTTGGATGGGAGGAGCCGATGTCGCAGCAGGCGAGGCAATTCTCAACCGGGCTGGCATTCCCACCTATGCCTATCCCGATGCAGCAGCACGGGTATTCAGCTACATGTGGCGCTACAGCTATAACCTGCGGGAACTCTACGAAACGCCGACGCTAGCTGGAAATTCAGATGCAGAAATTCCCGATCGTCCATCGGTAGAAAGCATTATTCAAACGACTCGTCAAGCCGGACGAACACTTTTAACAGAGGTTGAATCCAAACAAATTCTCAAAGCTTATGGCATTCCAGTGGTTGAAACCTGTGTTGCCCAGAGCGAAGATGCAGCAGTGCATTGTGCAGATGCGATCGGTTATCCGGTTGTCCTAAAATTGCTGTCTCAAACCATTACCCACAAATCAGACGTGGGGGGCGTGCAGTTGAATCTTGTCGATGTCGATACTGTGCGACGGGCGTATCGTGCGATCGCAACCGCTGTGACTGAAAAAGTAGGGGCAGAGCATTTTCTCGGTGTCACGGTTCAACCGATGATTAAACTTGAGGGCTATGAACTGATCATCGGTAGCAGTCTGGATAGCCAGTTTGGTCCCGTGGTAGTGTTTGGTTCCGGTGGGCAACTGGTAGAAGTGTTTGAAGACCGAGCGATCGCCCTCCCCCCTTTGAATACCACACTGGCGCGGCAAATGATAGAACAAACCCACATCTACCGGGCACTCAAAGGCGTTCGCGGCCGAACCTCTGTTGATTTAGCAGCCTTAGAGCAATTGCTAGTGCGCTTCAGCCAACTGGTGATTGAACAACGTTGGATCAAAGAGATTGATATCAATCCATTGTTAGCCCGAAGTCAGGTAGCTAGAAGTCAGGTAGCCGGAAGTCAGGAGTCAGCCCCATTCCTGGCGTTAGATGCGCGGATCGTTTTACATGAACCGGAGGTTCACCTCAACCAGTTACCAAAGCTGGCAATCCGTCCTTATCCATCGCAATACCTTTCCTCATGGACGATGAGAAATGGCATACTCCTCACCATTCGTCCCATCCGCCCTGAAGATGAGCCACTGATGATTCAGTTCCACAAAACGCTGTCTGAGCAAAGCGTTTACTCCCGCTACTTTCACTTAATCAAGCTCAGTCAACGCACGGCGCACGATCGCCTGACGCGCCTCTGTTTCATTGATTACGATCGCGAGATGGCGCTGGTAGCGGACTACAAACATCCCGATACTGGAGCGCATGAGATTCTTGCAGTGGCGCGACTCAGTAAGCTGCACGGCACCCACGAAGCAGAATTTGCGCTGTTAGTAAGCGATCGCTACCAGTGCCAGGGATTAGGGACAGAGTTGCTGAAACGCTTGCTGCAAGTCGGTCGAGACGAGCAGTTAGAGTATATTCATGCTGAAATTTTGGCTGATAATTCTGCGATGCAGCGCGTTTGTGAAAAGTTAGGCTTTAGTCTGCAATTGATCGAAGCAGACATCATGAAAGCAACGATAGAAGTAAACCAATGAACGTTGCATTTCAACAACGGTTGCATATTGTGGCTCAAGGAGCCGTTCAAGGGGTCGGTTTTCGCCCCTTTATCTATCGCTTAGCCACTGAACTGGGTCTGGTTGGTTGGGTGAACAATTCGGCTCAAGGCGTTGTGATTGAAGTGGAAGGAGCGCGATCGCAACTTGATACTTTTCTACTGCGACTTGACCAGGACAAGCCACCGCGATCGCAGATTCAGAGTTTAGAAGCCTCCTGTCTACATCCAGTTGGCTATGCTGCCTTTGAAATTCGCGCCAGTGTTGTCGGTGAGAAAACAGCGATTGTTTTACCTGACCTTGCCACATGCCCTGATTGCCTTCAGGAGATCTTTGACCCGACCAATCGCCGCTATCGCTACCCCTTTACGAACTGCACAAACTGCGGTCCCCGCTTCAGCATCCTTGAGGCGCTTCCCTACGATCGCCCCAACACGACGATGCAACATTTTCAGATGTGCAGGCATTGCCAGACAGAATATGAAAACCCGCGCGATCGTCGGTTTCATGCCCAGCCGAATGCTTGTCCCCAGTGCGGGCCTCATCTAGAAGTGTGGGATCAGACTGGTAAGGTTGTGGCAGCCGATGACGATGCGTTGAACAGCACAACAGATGCCATTCGCCAGGGCAAGATTGTGGCGATCAAAGGCATCGGGGGCTTTCATATATTTGTCGATGCCTGCAACGAGGAAGCAGTTCAGCGCTTGCGTCAGGCAAAACACCGGGAAGCGAAACCCTTTGCATTGATGTATTCTTCACTGGAGTTAATCAAGGCTCACTGTGAAGTCTCTGAGTTGGAAGCACAATTGTTGCGATCGCCTGAAGCTCCAATTGTTCTGCTCCACAAATTACCTGTTTCAGCTTCATCCGTTGCTCCATCTGTTGCTCCCAACAATCCCTATCTGGGCATCATGCTCCCCTACACGCCTTTGCATCACTTGCTGATGGCTGACTTGGGATTTCCCGTTGTTGCAACCAGTGGCAATTTAGCTGATGAACCCATTTGCATCGATGAATACGAAGCCATTCAACGCTTAAGAAATATCGCCGATCTATTTCTCGTTCATAACCGTGCGATCGCCCGTCCCATTGATGATTCAATTGTCCGAGTTCTCATGGGACAAGAAACCGTGTTACGTCGGGCGCGAGGCTATGCGCCGCTGCCGATTTTCATCAATCCAAAATTCAAAATACCGCAAGGCGGAAGCAAGCTACAAAATTCAAAATCTAAAATCCTGGCAGTTGGCGCACATTTTAAAAATACGATCGCCTTCTCCATCGATCAGCAAGTCTTTGTCAGTCAGCACCTTGGCGATTTAGACACGGTTCCAGCCTTTGAAGCCTTTCAGCAAGCGATCGCCAGTTTTCAACAGATCTATGACCTGCAACCAACGGCGATCGCCTGTGATTTACATCCCGATTACCGCTCGACTCAGTTCGCTCATCAACTGGCTCATGAGTTACAGATTCCAGTCATACCGGTTCAACATCACTATGCCCATGTGCTTTCCTGCATGGCGGAGCATCAGCTTCAGGGTTCCGCTTTAGGGATCGCCTGGGATGGTACTGGGTATGGCTGCGATGGCACAATCTGGGGCGGCGAATTTCTGCACATTACCGATAGAACCTTTCAGCGGGTCGCTCATCTACGCCCATTTCGTCTTCCTGGAGGAGACAAGGCTGTGAAAGAACCGAGGCGATCGGCAACGGGGTTGTTGTATGAGGTGTTTGGCGAGGCGATATTTGAGATGCAAACGCTTGCTCCTTTACAAACATTCTTGCCTCAAGAGGTGAAGATTATCAAAACAATGTTGAGCAATCAAATCAACGCTCCTATGACTTCCAGTGTAGGACGGCTGTTTGATGCGATCGCTTCAATCATCGGATTGCATCACCAAACTCAATTTGAAGGGCAATCCGCAATGGCGTTGGAGTTTGCGATCGATGCCTTAGAAACCAATGAATCCTATCTCTTTTGGTTCCCGAGATTTCCGAGTTCTTTAAAGAACTCGGAAATCTTAAACCTTGAGCCAATTATCATTGATTGGGAACCAATGGTACGGAATATTTTAATGGACAGTAGCGCTGGTGCATCGAGCAGCAGCATTGCAGCAAAGTTTCACAATACACTTGTGGAAATGATCGTGGCAATGGCAAAGCGAGTTGGCGAAGAACAGATCGTTCTCACGGGCGGCTGTTTTCAAAATCGTTATCTCATCGAACGCACCATTCAACGTCTCAGAGCAGAAGGCTTTCGACCTTACTGGCATCAGCAGATTCCACCCAACGATGGCGGCATTGCGCTGGGTCAAATCATGGCAGCGTTACGGGAAATCTCAGGAGGAAAAGAGCCATGTGTTTAGCAGTTCCAGGAAAAATCATCAGTATCAATGACCAGGACGATCCCTTGATGCGGACTGGTAGAGTGAGCTTTGGTGGCGTGATTAAAGAGGTTAGTCTCGCCTATGTTCCTGAAGCAAAAGTCGATGATTACGCGATCGTCCATGTTGGTTTTGCGCTCAGTATTCTTGACCCTGAAGCAGCCGAACAGACGTTGAGCGATTTACATCAAATTCAGATCTGACTGTATAACGATTGAGTTCAGCGGCGGCGAGTAACTTTTGATGCCCTGACAACAATCTCTCTTCAGCCGCTGCAACGATTTGTTAGCTCGTTGCTTGACGCTCGTTTAGCCATCGTTGGAATGATTTCTGACTTTCCCCTGATGATTGCCCAAGGATTATGTTCTTGACACTAATATCTTCGTCAAGTTGATTCCAATGGATTCCGTCTCCACTACCAATTAACCGCCAGCTATTTCTTTCTTCCACTGAACCATGTAAGAGACGCGGATACCATGCCAGTGGGACAGAAATAGTGCGACCGTCGGACAGATCGACAGACAAAGTATCATCTGTGATCTCAATGGTCTGTATCTTGGGTACTTCGAGTAGGTCAACCGTTAAAGAAGTCATTCCAACCCTCTATCAATTGCTCTTGGTGTTCATCAACCAGCTTTTGGATACGATTTATTTCTGTGCGGTTAAAACCCTTGTTGTTTTGAAGGCGGACTGGACTAAGCCAGAACTTAGCTTCGTCCTTATCGCGTTCAATATGTACGTGGGGTGGCTCATCTCGATCGCCTGCATAGCAGAAAAACCGATATGGCCCAACAGTCAGAAGAGTAGGCATCTCAAATAATTGTAGCAGGGTCTAAATCGTAGCTTATTACAAGACCCTGCTCAGACGGCTGATCAAGCGTAAAGTTCAGTATTGGGAAAAGGCGATCGCCCTCCCTCACCCTATCTCCACATAGCAACACTTTGCCACCCACAAACCATTGGAAGTGAACCACAAACTCGGCTGAAGGAGGAGGGCTAACGCCGCACTCTGCGGCAAATTTGGAGCGTAGCGGAAAATTTATCCGACAGCAGCACTTTGTTAGGCTGCTTACTCGTAGCACTGCCTTTACCTTGGGTCACCCTAGAGGTTTTAGCGCACTGCACAAACGTGGGGTTAGATGTTTTGGGTGGGCTTTAGTCAACGACACTGAGTCACATACCTGAAAATGACAGAATTGTGTGATGGCACCTACAAATGCAGCAATGACTAAATCATCATCAAAGTTGTGTTGTTCCAAATGTAGTGAATTGATCTCTAAATGGCTGGTTTTTCGATGGGCTTTACAATCCATCCGCCCAATAAATTTATCGCGGTAAAGTAGAGGTAGGCAAAAGTAGCCATACTGACGTTTGGCTGCGGGCACATAACATTCCAACTGATAGTCATATTGAAACAGTGCTTTGAGTCGTGCGCGCTGAATGACACTGTTGTCGAATGGCGAAAGAATCAACATGCGGTCGTTCAGCCGAGGAAGCTGGCGTTCGAGTGCCCCCGTTTCCAGTATAAATACCTCGCCACTGCTCACTTGTACTTGTTCTAAAGTCCGCTGCGCCAACCTTTCGTTTACCAAGGCTTTCACAGCTTTGCCTAGTTCAGTATCTCGGAGCAGGTAGGTCAGCCCTTTGAGTGAAACAAACCCATGGCAGCGCAACTGTTGGTCTACAACGTGTGTCGCAAATTCTTCGATGCTGGGCATTTGTGAATTTACGTGAGATGGGAGTACCCGCTCTGTTAGATCATAGGTTTTTTGGAAACCTTCGCGATCGCAGACCATTAGGTCGCCTTGCATATACATCTGTTCGAGTGCCTTTTTGGCTGGCTTCCAGTCCCACCAGCCTGCACGTAAGGTGGTGTTGCTTTCTACATCTCGGGATCGTAGCGGGCCATCTGAACGTATGCGGGCCAACAGTTCGCCCATGAGCTTCTCATCACGGGTTCTATACCAATGAGTTTGGCCGCTTTTAATGGCGTGTTTGTAGGGTAAGGAGAAGCGAAAATCGGCGATGGGTATAAAAGAAGCGGCGTGTGTCCAATACTCAAAAATGTCTCCATCGAGCAACATTTGATTTGTCATGGCTGACTTGAACTTAGGCACTCTAGAATGAAAAACATGATGGTGTGCTCGTTCCACCACCGATATGGTGTCGATCTGTACGTAACCTATGTGGTTAATCGCTTTACGTGCACCAGCCAAACCACACCCATAGGGCTGAACTTGCAGCAAACCTTGTGCGGCTAGGGCAATGCGGCGTAAACGCGCCAGATCTTGTGGACGTTTAATTCCAATCATGGTCATACTTGCCTAAGGTGCATCGAGCAGCGCATTGAGCCTCCTGCGCCTAACGGCTCAAATCAGCGGCGGCAAGTGCCTTGAACTCAACACCAGCGGTTTTCATCCGTCCGCTGCATTTGAATGGTTAGGCTGAGACATTAAAGATAGCTCTTACTTGAATATTGCCTAAAGACTTTTCTGAAAGCTTGAAGATAGAGAATTAAACCCAATAGTGAGAGCAGTAGATAAATCACTGCATACAAAAAATTTGAATAGCATAAAACAATAAATGGCATAAGAATAGCAAAAGAACCAAAAACAAACGCAAAAAATTTATACGAGATTTTATAGGTAGCCGTAATATAACGAGAGTCTTCTTTGCCTGCATTGAAGTTGAAAAGCCACGAGTCTTCTGCTTCTCCAAGTAGCTTCTTGATTTCTACTTCGTAAGCTTTAAGGTTGTGAACGAAATGCCAAGCATAAGCCTGTCTCATCAAATTCAAAGATGAAATTACTCCAATAATTGCCAATAGACTAAGGAAACCCCAAAACAAGAGTAAACTTCCGTCAAACTTAAGATTTGTAGATATAGCCAGATCAGAAATAGGTTTCCATATGACTATAAATTGCACCTACTACTCCATAAAGTTTGAAATCATCAAAAATAATTTTGATAAGTTCGTCAGACTTTTCGCTGAGTCTTACATATTCCTTGTAGAGATAGTCAATTTTCTGCTCAGAATTTGTATTCATCTCTAGCCAATTCTACTTCATTTGTAAATCCGATTATTTCCTATTAAGCAATCTCAAAATATGTGGCATCTTTGAGAATTTCAAGATAACTTAACCTTGAGCACTAAAGCGAATGACCCACCGTTTACAGTAAGCAACAAGTTATACCGCCTGTGTTTACCATCTTCATATGCTTTGAAATTCTCAGAGATTTTCTTTTCTTCAACCATAACTCCTCACGGCTTCATAGTCGGTTGGCATAATAATTTATTATACAGAATCTTCTCTTGATATAGTGGCTCCTCTTAACATGAGGTACACGTTGGACAGACAGGGCAAGGGTTTCAGTTTTTTATTCGTACCGCACCAGATCGGTAACTGCTATACTTCAGTAATAATACTGAAGCTAAATTATATTTGGAGATAGCTTTATTATTCAAGCGTATATTGTGGAAAGCTCAACCGATATTAACTGCTAACAGTCCATCCATTCACATGAATATTCCAAGTGCAGGAGAAGCAAGAATAAGATTTTTTGACAGCATCTACCGCCCCAATGTAAAAAGAGCAAACCCCCAAAAGCCCTTTGACAATTTAGATGGAGGTACTCGCGTGTTGAGCAATGAAACAGAGTGTAATCAGTACATGGCTCTTTACGGTGGGCACCACTTCTATAAACTTTATTCAGCATACAGCTCTACAAGATTTGAAAATATCGAAGGCAGGAATGTAGAGATCATCGACTGGGGTTGCGGTCAAGCACTGGCGACCTGTATTTTAATTGACTACCTTATCAATATAGGTATCAAGTTGAATGTGTCATCTATTACGCTGATAGAGCCATCTGCGATCGCTTTGCAATGTGGTTGTAACTATGTCCGACAGATGTTCCAAAATGATGCAGCAGTTGACTCAGCGATACGAAAAGTTAGTAAATACATAGATGAATTGTCAGTTACTGATCTGATTTCAGACTCCGGTAATATCAAGATTCACCTCTTCTCGAACATAATAGATGTAGAAGGGTTCGATTTAAGTCAATTACATCAGCTAATGATTAGCTCTTTCCAAGGAACAAATCGGCTCATTTGCACAAGCCCAGATAACTTGAGAAAGCAAAGATTGGATGCGTTTTACCATCTCTTTTTGCAATCACATCAACTTGCGAGCGAATCAAACTCAAGCGAAGAAATTTATGGAGAGATATTTTATGTTGCCAATCGAAGGTTTGAGGTAAGGATTCAGGTCGCCTGTAGCGGGTAATCCTGCACCTATGCGCTAGGTATAGCGTCAAAAAACGCAAATTAGTCTTTATGTACTGCTTTGAGCGATCGACGATTCTCAATAAGTGTGTCTTTACTCGACTTTATTGA
>JBBQFG010000117.1:0-16130 GCA_038321765.1 Elainellales cyanobacterium | reverse complement strand
GCTGCCCAGGAAGAGCCAGAATCGAACCACACGTCCATGGTATCGGTGCCCTTGCGGTAGCTGCGTCCGTTGCTGCGGTAAGGTTCGGGCAATAAATCCGCGATCGGTAGCTCCCACCAGGCATCTGATCCCTTTTCGGCAAAGATTTGCTGCACATGGGCGATAGTTTCGGCAGTGAGCAGCGGCTCGTTGGTGGCTTCATCGTAAAACACGGGGATCGGTACGCCCCAATTGCGCTGCCGCGAAATGCACCAATCGGAGCGATCGCTCACCATTGCCGTGATCCGGTTTTCGCCCTGTGCCGGAATCCACTTCACCGACTGAATGGCGCGTAACGCCTCTTCACGAAAGCCCTCCACCGACGCAAACCACTGCTCCGTCGCTCGAAAAATCGTCGGCTTTTTGGTGCGCCAGTCGTAGGGGTAGCGGTGGGGATAGTTCTCTTCCTTCAGTAGCGATCCCGCTTCTGTCATCGCTTTAATCACCGCTGCATTGGCATCCCCCAGCACGTTTAGCCCTGCAAACGGTCCCGCTTCCGCTGTGAAATCGCCTGCCTCGTCCACGGGACATAGAACAGGCAACCCATAGCGCTGTCCCACGATGAAGTCATCCACCCCATGCCCCGGCGCAGTATGCACCAGCCCTGTTCCTGATTCGGTGGTGACATAATCACCGCCAATCACAATGGGGCTTTCGCGCTCAAATAGCGGATGGCGATAGGTGGAAAACTCTAGCGCCTTGCCCGAAATTTCTGCCTGTACGCTAAGCGGAATGCCAAAGAGCTGAGACAGCCGCTCGGCCAACTCCTTTGCCACTAGCAGGTATGTAAAGGGCACACCCAATTCATCTTTGAGCTTGCCCTCTTCCAGCTTCACCACTGCATAGGTTAATGCTGGATTCACCGCTACTGCCAAGTTTGCCGGAATTGTCCAAGGGGTGGTCGTCCAGATTGCTACGCCTAGCTCTGGCAAATAGGGTTCCAAGGCGGCGGCAGACTCAGCCAAGCTCACCATTTGGAAGGCGGCGTAGATGCTGCGAGACACGTGCCCATCGGGATATTCCAGCTCGGCCTCGGCCAAGGCTGTTCTAGAACTGGGACTCCAATGCACCGACTTTAGCCCTCGGTAGATGTAGCCCTTCAGTACCATTTGCCCAAACACACCAATCTGAGCGGCTTCATAGTCGGGGGTGAGAGTCAGGTAGGGATGGCTCCAATCGCCCCAAACGCCGTAGCGCATAAAGCTGCTGCACTGCTGCTGCTGCTGCTCAATTGCCCAGGTTTTGGCACGCTGTCGCAGCTCAATCGGCGTCAGGTTGCGTCGCTCTTCTGGCTTCATGGCTTGCAGAACTTTTAGCTCAATTGGCAAACCGTGACAGTCCCAACCGGGCACATAGCGAACTTTGCGCCCCTGCAATAGCTGGTATTTGTTGATCGTATCTTTCAGAATTTTGTTCATGGCGTGGCCAATGTGCAACGGGCCGTTGGCGTAGGGAGGCCCATCGTGCAGCACAAACAGGTCGCCAGGGTTGGTTTGCGACAGGGTTTCGTAAATTTGGCGGTCTGCCCAAAACTGCTGAATTTCTGGCTCGCGCTTGGGGGCGTTGGCTCGCATGTCGAAGCTGGTTTTGGGGAGATTGACGGTGTCTTTGTAGCTTCCGGGTTCTGTCGCAGTCACAGCTCTTGCTCTAAAAGGTACGGGAGTTATTTAAGGATTGTATCGAATCATGATCAGTTAATGGTTGCTTAGGCGGATGTGGTTGTTTGGATGTCACTCCTCGTTAGGTGTGCTCTCTCTGTTGGTAAATTGTACGGATTTGCGGCAATTGTATGGATCAGTAGGATAGGCAAGCTGACTAGGAACGAATTATGGCGTTAGAACTCAAGCATCCTACTGGACTATTCTCGACTCTAGAGACCTCGACCCTGACGGTATCGTTGCAGGCACCATTAGAATTGCCGTTAAACCAGTCACAACAATCTTGGGCGCGCAGCTCAGTGGCGATCGCCTCTACCCACTCAACGCGTGCCAGACCCGCAACTCGCGCCACGGCTCAGGTGGGTAGTTTTAAGATTAGTCAGCCTTTAAAAGGCTCCCTCAGCCGCACTGACCGCCGCAACCCGTTTCGTAGCGGGCGCTATGCCGACGATTTTGCTTTAAAGGGGTTAAAAACCGGGCAGCGGGTTGAGATTACCCTGGGTGCTCGGAAGTTTGATGCGTACCTGGAATTGCTCAACAGCCGCACTGGGCGATCGCTGCTGTACGGCGATCAGATCACCACCAAACGTAACAATGCGCGGCTGGTGTTTACAGTCAAAGCCAGAGCAAACTATACCGTGCGGGTCAGTAGCTATGATCCTGGCGAAACTGGAAACTACACTCTCCGCAGCTCTGCCTCCAAACGGGCTAACAGCCCCCTCAGTTTTTACTATGGTAGTGGCTTGGTCAATGCGGCGGCAGCGGTTGCCGGGGCGATTGCCCAACCCACTTTCTCACCTGTAGCTAACTTAGGCGGTGATGGCTGGAGCCTCGATTTAGTCAACGCCCCCGAAGCCTGGGCACAGGGCTACACCGGGCAAGGAATCACGGTAGCCGTAATTGACGATGGCGTAGATTATACCCATCCAGACTTGGCCGCCAATATCTGGGTGAATGCCGACGAGATTGCGGGCAATGGTCTTGACGACGACGGCAATGGTTTTATCGATGACATCCGAGGCTGGGATTTTCTCGAAAACGACAATCAGCCGTTTGATTCGGGGTCAATCTCTGCCGAACGCTCAAGCGGACATGGAACCCATGTGGCCGGGGCGATCGCCGCTGCCAATAATGGCATTGGCACGACTGGCGTGGCCTACAACGCTAAGATTCTACCTATCCGCGCCCTATCACCTCTAACGGATTCAGACGATCCCCGATTGGACACCAACGTGGCCAATGGCATTTACTATGCCATCAACAATGGAGCACGGGTAATCAATATGAGCCTAGGCAACTACTTAGGCGATCCCCTGATGACCCAGACAAAAGCCGCCTTGCAGGCTGCCAAACAAGCTGGGGTAGTTGTCGTTGTGGCCGCCGGAAATGCGCGACAGAGCTATGGCGCAGTGTTCCCCGACGAACCCGCCCTGTATGCCAACGAAGGACTGGCGATCGCCGTTGGGGCGTTAGACATCAACCGCCGCATGTTAATCGACTCAAACCCCGCTGGAACCACGTTTTCTAATGTTGTCGTAGCGCCCGGTGGTGATGTCTACTCCACGATTTTGAATGGGGAGTATGGCTATTTGTCGGGCACCTCTATGTCTGCTCCCCATGTGGCGGGTATTGTGGCACTGATGCTGAGTGCTAACCCCAGCCTCACGCCCGATCAGGTTGCTGCTATTTTGAGCGCTACCGCCAACCCAAGTGGAATTCAGGTTGTTTAGATGCGATCGCCCACGCAAGACAAACTATGGTCAATCCGGTGCTCGTGTGTAAGGGCGTAGCATTCGGTCAATCTGTTTCGGTCTGGTTTAGCTGTATTAGCCGAAATTAGCCGAATGCTAAGCCCCTACCAATTTAGGACTACCACATCCTGAACGCAACCTCAAACGTTGGGTTTTCAGGGTTCCTCTACGTCTGATTCTGATATCGGCTCAGACCCTGCTTCACTCGCTTCAATTTTGACGACTTGAATCATCAGTCCGCGCCCCGTTGAGCGGGTAGGAGGGTTGGTTAACGCATCATCAGGCGGCTCCAACGGAATTTCCACCACTGTTGAAGCCTCTAGGTCTGTGTCTACAGCTCCTCCAAAATTTTCTGCTGACTCTTGCTCCTCGTTCTCGTCAAAGCCAGTCTGTTCTCCAAAGATAGTTTCTGGCTCATTTTCTGGCTCAGTCAGCCCAAATTCTTCGCTCAGATATTCGTCAATGACGATCAAAGTCTCGCCTATGACACTCTGAGTCTCATCCACGACAATCAAAGACTCATCCACGACGATCAAAGACTCGTCCATGACAATCAAAGACTCGTCCACGACACTTTGAGACTCATCCACGATGATCAAAGTCTCGTCCACGAGAATCAAAGACTCGTTCGAGACACTTCGAGACTCATCCATGACACTCTGAGACTCGTCCACGACAATCAAAGACTCGTCCATGACACGTTGAGTCTCGTCTACGAGACTTAAACTCTCATCCACAACACGTTGAGTCTCGTCTATGAGGATCAGACTCTCGTCTAAGTCAATCAAACCTTCGTCTGGGTCGAGCAGTGGGGCGATTCCTTCGGCAAGCTTCGCTAACGCCTCAATCTGCTCAACGGGTGCGATCGCCTCAGGATAGTCAATTGCCTCTGGTTCGGCGGTGCTGCTCAAGAGTTCGGAAAAGTCTTCGGTGGGGAAGGCGATCGCCTCCGTATCCTCTTCTTCTAGAAGCTCCAATAAATCGGGTGATGGGGCAATAATCTCTGCATCTAACCAGCTAGATTCTGTGCTGAGTAGCTCCACTTCTTCTTCAATAAACAGAGGTAACGCTGAGGACGGCTCATCTAAATTCGTTGACTCTTCCCAAGTGTCCCAAGTGGCCTGTTGTGTTTCTGCCTCAAGTTCCGCGTCTGCTTCCGCCCAATCGTCAGCCCTAGGCTCCTCCGAAAACTCGTCCGAAGATTCAGCCCCAGAGTCCATTCCAGAGTCCATCGCAGCCTCCATTCCGGAGTCCATCGCAGCCTCCATTCCGGAGTCCATCCCGGAGTCTATCCCAGAATTCATCACGGCCTCAGCCGCAGAGTCCGCTGCTAGAACCTCGCCTGCCCAGTCCAAATCCCACTCTGTTTCGGCAGCACTGTTGGCAGCACTGTTAGATGTAAAGGCAGATGCAGAGTCAGTTTCTAGGGTTGGAATAGTCTCTGCCTCAACGTTAATAGTGACAGAGCCGTCTGGCTCTGGGAACCCTGCCCCTTCAAATTCAGCCGCTGCCGCAACCTCAGGCGGTGATGCCTCCATCCAGCCTAAATCCCAGTCTTCTTCTGGGCTGGTCATCAACGTCTCGACATCAACAGTCGCGGCGATCGCCTCAACCGCCTCCAAAATCTCCGTTGCAAACGCAGTTTCAGTGTCTGGATTAGGGTCTGGATTAGGGTCTGGATTAGTGCCTGGATTAAGTTCTAGGCTGGTCTCTAGATTGGTGTCTGGGGCTGTCTCGACTGCCGGAACCATTGGGTCTAGCGGTGAAATCGGTGGCGACACGGGCTGAGGCGATCGCTTGCCTGCATTACGTCCCGTTTGCAGACGCTGTTTAAGGGTGGTGAACCAGTTAGGGCGACGGCGAGAGGCCGCAGATTGTATGGCTAGTTCGCGTAGCTCGGCGGCGGTGGCGCGGGTAGGGGTTAGCTCATCGTCAAGACCAAAATCGTCATCAAGAGCGGTAGTTGGGATGTCAGCCGTGGCGCTCGTGAGCGGTTTTGGATCAGCGTTAGGTGGAGGTGCAGCAGTGGAGTCAGTGGAGGGCAAGTCGAGCAAAGGTTCCGAGGCGATCGCTGGAGGGACGGACAGATCGCCTGGTGGTGCAGCATCTACGGGTAAAGGTGCGATCGCCTCTACAACTGGGGGATCGACTGGCTGTACAGGCCGTTTTCTAGCAGGTCTGATGTTAGGTGCTTTGACGCTAGATTGCTGACCACTGGATGGCTGGCCGCTGGATGTCTGACCACTGGATTCTTCAGCAGCAGCTTGCTCGACCCCAGGCTGCTGAACTCTGGGTTTGAGGGAGCGATCGCCGTCTTGAAGTTGCTTGGTGAGGCGCTTGGGCGATCGCGCTGGCACTGAGCCAACGGAACGGGTAGTCCGTTTAGCAAGTCCCCCCAATGCAGCAGGTAGGGACAAGCGGCTTGCTTGCTGTTGTAGTTGGCCGGGTAACTCCTGAGCCGACTTACGAAGGACATCGCCTAAGGTGCGGGCAGAACCAGGCAGGCGAGTCTGTTGATCTACCGGGGTGAGCGATCGCCGCATCTCCAGCCCTTGCCAGCTTAGCCAGCCCAGCAGCGTCACACTGGCCACTTGGCCTAGCAGCACCCCTCCAGTCATTCGCCCAGCGCACACCCACAGCACTAGGGCATAAAACATGCCAAGGCCGCTTAATACAAAGTCATTTTTGCGGTAAACCTCTGGAAAGAAAAACGCTGCCATGTACAGCCCAACGCTGCCAAGACCCACAATGAGTGCCAGGATGTATGCCACGGTTTTGCCTCCAGTTGAGGACTACACTCTCAATTTTGCGTGAGAATGGCTCAATTCGTGAGAGGTAGTATTTCAAAATTTCAAACACGCTGTTTATTTTTCCTGAAAAGATGCAAGTACCCCTCAAAAAATAAATAGCCCAGGCGATCGCCCTATAGAACCCATTTGGCATCTTTCCGGTGATCGCGAATATTCTGTAGGGGCGAAGCATTTGCATCAATATTCTGGCAACGCAGCGTCAATTCGAGTGCAAATGTTTCGCCCCTACTGCCCAAAAATCGCCCTAAATCTCAATTCTAATTAGATGTCAAATGGGTTCTATAACGGTTGAATTTATCATATGCTTTCTTTGTGCTTACCCATTGCGGTCAAGGGGATGAGCGATCGCTTGTAGTTAATTTTGACTTGCGCTCACTCTGTTTCAGCTAGTTGCTAGTGGTTGCGATCGCTTCCCAACTCATAGGTATGAAATTACTATTTATTTGCAGTCGTAACCGATTACGCAGCCCCACAGCCGAAGCGATATTTTCAGAATATGAAGGGTTAGAAGTAGAGTCAGCAGGACTCGATCGAGATGCAGAAATGCCGCTAGGCAGTGATGCTATTCAGTGGGCAGACATTATTTTTGTGATGGAGAAAGTTCATCGCAGCAGCCTCTCTAAGAACTTTCAGCCCTGGCTTAAAAACAAACGGGTAGTCTGCTTAGATATTCCCGATGAGTATGACTACATGGAGCCAGCCTTGGTAGAGTTGCTGAAGCAAAAGGTGCTACCTCTACTAGGAACGTTTTAATTGAAACTCGTCAAACTTAACAACATCTGAGGCAGGCTGACGGGTGTCGAAATAGTAACTGCTAACCATGCCCGTGCCCGTATCGAGAATGCTAAAGACAGTGCGATCGTTACTGGCAATGTAGGGTTGAGCTTTGCCCGATTGATCGCGCAGAGGGGCGATCGCCGGCACAATTGGCTCTAGTCCATTTGGGTCGCCCGTTGCCGCATACTCTTCCTGAAACCCAGCGGGAACGGGGCGTTTCTCATCCACAAACGCGCCGTAGGTATTGCCAACGTTGGAGGTTTCCAGAAAGTGCATTCCAGTGGGGCTGGTAAAGCGGTTCCACAGATGAGAGTGGCCGTAATGCACCAGTTGCACGCCTGCGTCCTCTAACACGGGCACCACATCTCGAATCAGGTGGTCGCCTGTGAGGGCATATTCATACTGCACTGCGTCAATCTGGCCACTGGGGGAGCGCTGGATGCTCTGCACGGGGTCTGTGTAGGCCGGAACAATGTTATCCCCTAAAGAATGGGGCGGATGGTGAAACATCACCACTCGGTATTTTGCCTGCTGAAATTCGGGACTGTTCAACTCGGTCAGTAGCCAGTTATGTTGCGGTGTACCCGTGGCGATCGCCTCAAAAATGTGTTGCCCATAGCCCCACCGTTCTGGGTTTTCTAAATCATCCTGCCGCTCACGATATCTGCCCTTAGTGTCGGCATCTAAGCTGGGCGATCGCCAAATGTTAGTGGCCTGTAGCACAATCAACCGCACATCGCCAAAGGTCACGGCATAGTAGCGTTTGCCACCGGGACTGGTATCGGGTAGGCTAAAAATTTCTTCGTAGGTGTCGCTGTTAAAGGAGTTATTTTTTAACCAAGTAGCCTGCACCGTTGGCTCGTTATCGGGATTCAGACGTGCTGCATTTTGGGCATACAGGGTCTCTGCTGCCGCACGGGGATAGGGATCGTTAAACTGATCACCCAAACTGCTATCCATCGAAAAGCGCCCCATGATCTCATGGTTGCCCACCGCCGGAAACAGAGGCGCATGTTGAATAATGGCTCCCCCGCTATAGCGAGTTTTAACCTCGTTGTGTGCCAAATCATAGCGGGCACGCCCCTGCAAATTGGGAAAAAAGGCACCGCCCCGGTTATCGTCAAACCACTCAGAGGCGCGATCGGGAATATTGACCAGATCGCCCGCCAGAAACACACCATCCACCTGCCCCACGGTTTCCACTACTTTTTGTAAGTTGGATGCAGTCATGGGCATCAACTGATGGTCGGAGGTCAGCAAAATCTTGAGCGCGGTGCCAGGAACAGGTAACGGAGCGAGGGTAAACGTCTGACTACTCACCGATCGCCCGTTAGATACTCCGCTGGTAATGCGGTAGGGCACTCGTTGCCCCGGCGTTAAATCTGTAACATCTGCCTCGTGCCGCCAAATATCGCGCATCGTAGTTTTGGGGTAGAGGCTGCCGTCCCCTGCCTGCTGACCCACCTTCGATTGGGCATCTTCTCGAACATGACTGAGCTTGGTGGTGGTTGCCGTAGCAGTTTGCTGCAACTGAGAGCCGTAAGCAACCGTGTGGCGATCGCCCATAAACTCGGTAAACCAAACGACCCGCACTGACGTGGCCGTCGGCAGTTGTAGGAACGGGTCGGTCAATAGGCTTAAAGAAGGACGCATTAAGGGTACTACCCAAGCGCTGAACACCAGAAACAATCCAACCAAAAAGGCGATCGCCAACACCACCAAACGACCGCCTGCATACTGAGACAGATTTAGACGCACAAGTCTTGCTATAAACCTCATCGGCGACGATCAACATGTCTACATCCCTTCTACTTCAGCACACTCAGATAATTGTTAGGTTAAGGCCAAGCAATTTCGCGGATTTAGTTAAGAATGAAGGGCACTGCTTAATCTGGGTATGTTTTTTTTGAAAGTGGCGCTGAGCTACCCTTTCAAAAAAAATTCATACATGAAATCAGCAACACCGAATGAAGATAGGGGGAGGCGCACTGCGCCTCCCCCTATCTTCATTCTCAAATTTAAGCCCTTTAACGAGAATGCCTCGGTTGTGGGTGCCCAGTTGACGGCCTGTCAGCAGTTGAAAAATGTCGATCAATTAAACCTGGTACATCGGCGGGGGTAATGTGGCTGTAGCGAGTTTTCTGAATCACCACATTCGCGCCAGCCTTGCAATGCTTCATGCAGCCCGTGGCTTTAATGGTGACCTGCGGAGTGAGCTGGCGATCGCCCAACGTCTGCTGAATCGCCTCTGCCACCGCACGGCTGCCCCGCTTGCAGCAATCAGACTTTTGGCATACCAAAATACATGCTTTCGGCAATGCAGGCGCAGCCCCTGTAGGCAAGGTATTAGAAGGCAACGCACTGGATTCAACCTGCTCTGATAGAACAGGTAATTCAGACACAGCCGACTGCTGGTGTAACGCACTGGGCGCTACTACTTTAATCGTCTCTGCCTTAAATTTAACCGTACCCGCTTCGTAGTCTAGCTGTTGATAGCCCGTTACCTGAAGCCACTCGCCAGGGGTTAGGACTTGACGACACGAAGCCCTCGCTTCTTTTGACAGCTTGATGTACAACTCTCCCGCCGACGTAGCCAAGCGTAGCCCTTTGATTTTGTAGCCATCTTTAACCACAAAACTCAGGAAACGGCCTTCGAGTTGAAATGATGCTTTATCGCTTTTGCAAGGACTCATAGAAACGAAGAATAAATGACTGAACAATAGGCTTTAGAGCAGCTAGACAGCGCAGCTAGCAGGAGACATGAGCGATTTTTCAAAGGAGACTAGCGGTAGAGCATCCTCAACCGAGATTGAGTTAAGGCGCAAAATCTAAGCTGCCACGCTGGGTTGCAATCGTCATTATTTAAATCGTCATTTCAACCGCCTTCTGCTTCATTAGCTGCGCTGTAAACACCGATTTAGTAAGCTAATCTTTTGCTGGCGAGATGTCGTTAGGTGGGTAATCACACTCCACAGTTGAATTGCCGCCAGGGGAGTATTGACTTCGGCAGAGCAGCTACCGTCAGCTAGACAGGTGCAGATGATATCAAGTTCTTGGAGACGGCGGCGGACTTCCCAGCGATCGCATCGTGAAACCGAGATGACGTGTTCGGAGGACGGCGCAGAAATTAACGGATTCATGGGCTAGAGACAAGCTACGTTACGGTGGTGACTCGGAAAAATGGGTAGTGGTATTGATGTAATGATTTTTTGAAGCGCGGGCAACGCCCGCGCTTCAAAAAATCATTACCAATTTTAGGACTACCGAAAAATGAAAGACGGATGACTGAAAAACTACGCTGGGCAACCCATTGGTGCCCAGCACAAGAGACTTTTGGGAAGCCGAAAAGCCTTTGGTTAAAGATGGAGATCCCACAAGGGTCGATCTCATAAAGACCTTATTATAGAGGCTTTGTTGAGAAGTTAAGTCAATAACACCTCTGAATTCGAGCATAAGATATTTCATGCCTTTTTGCAAATTTATTTCATTAAGACTTCGTGAAAATGGCTTAGAACGTTAAAGTTTTATCGTTTCAGCGCTACCAAAACTACCTTAAATGCAGCACATTGGGAGTTGGATGTGCGTATTACCCTACAAAGTTTTTAGCTTAGTTGACTGTCAAATTTTTGCTCTAAAATCAGCAACGCCTAAGCGTCTAGATCCAAATCGGACGGCAGCGGATGGTGATCATCCAAATGGCGCGGCTCAGTCGCGTTGAGCAGCAATACTTGTTGAATCTGTTGATCTAAGCTCTGCAAAAAATTGCCTAGTGTTCCGGGCATTTGATCAGACGGTTCATCAATGCCTCCTATAAAATCGACACCAAAACACTGCCATAGGTCGTCGTGTAAAAGGATTTGCCAATCAAACCAGGAAATTTGCGTCCAGCATAGATCTGCTTCCATGCGATCGCTGGGCAATAGCTGCGCTAGGCTCAACCCGGAATATTTTTCTAAGTGGCTATAGGCAAAGGCCGTCAACGCATGAGACAAGCCGTGGGGCTTACTGTGGGTTTCAAACCACTCGTCTAGGCTAAGAGCAGGGCGATCGCTCAATGCCCGCATTACCCGTCGCCGAACTTTGAGGTCTGGTCTCAAGTCGGTATAGGTTCTGAGGCTAGGAATAATGTTTTTGAGCCTTTGCCACATAAAATTTAGGAGTAGGAGCACGCTACAAATAGCTCTGTCCAAAGCTTTTCCTCAGTATTCCCATCTAGGGGGGAATCTCTCAGAAGGATAAGGGCTATAGCTTGCTTCTGTGTGGCAGCGAGAGAGAAGAGCAGCGCGAAAAAATCATACCCAGACTAAGCAATGCCCTCATTCCTTAATAGAACCTGTTTTAACGTGTCTGTAAAGTTTGGATAGGACACGGCAGCGGCTTCGGCGCGGTGGATAGTGGTGGCACCTTTGGCGTTGAGGGCGGCGATCGCCAAGCTCATGGCAATGCGGTGATCGGTGTGGCTGTCTACATCGGTGCCGATCAGCGGGGTGCCACCTGTAATTTCTAGCCCATCGGGCAACTCCGTGACCGCTGCCCCCATGCGAGCCAGTTGGGTCGCCATGACGGCGAGGCGATCGCTCTCTTTAACCCGCAGTTCTGCGGCATCGCGAATTACAGTTGTACCCTGAGCAAACGCAGCGGCTACGGCCAAGATGGGAATTTCATCGATCAAGCGGGGAATTAAATCGCCCTCAATTTCACAGGCTTTTAACGGGTTTCCCCCTCGTACCCGTAAATCGGCCACTGGTTCCCCTGCAACTTCCCGCACGTTCTCTAGAGTAATGTCTGCTTCCATAGCAGCAAGGGCTGCCAAAATGCCCGTACGAGTTGGGTTAATGCCAACATTTTGCACTAGCAGGTTAGAGTCAGGCACGATCGCCCCTGCCACGAGCCAAAACGCCGCAGAGCTAATATCTCCGGGCACTACTACGGACTGACCGCGCAGTGTTGCAGGGCCAGTTACAGTGGCGCTACAGGTGGCGGAATCGACGGTAATCTTTGCTCCAAATGCTCGCAGCATCCGTTCGCTGTGGTCGCGCGATAGGGCAGGTTCGGTAACGGTGGTGTGCCCTTCTGTTAGTAAACCTGCCAGCAAAATGCAAGACTTTACTTGAGCCGAGGCAATTGGCGAGTGGTAGTGAATTGGCTTGAGCATTTGTCCTTGTACGGCCAGGGGTGCTAGTTCGCCCGCTCGACTCCAAATGTTAGCGCCCATGTCTTGCAGCGGCTGAATAACGCGGCGCATGGGTCGAGACCGAATGGAGCGATCGCCCGTTACCGTAAAAAAGCGCCCTGCATGAGATGCCAAAATGCCCAGCATGAGACGAATGGTGGTGCCAGAATTGCCAACATCCAGCACATTTCCTGGCTCTAGCAAATTGCCCAGGCCAATTCCCTCAACCCGCACCAACTCTGTATTTAAGTCCGAAATCTTTGCGCCCATCGCCCGAAAACATGCCGCTGTACTGACCGGGTCTTCCCCCAGCAGTAGCCCCTGAATTTGCGTCTCCCCCTCGGCTAGCGCTCCCAGCATGAGCGCCCGATGCGAAATAGACTTATCGCCCGGTACTTGAATTTGCCCTTGCAGCGTCATTCCCAATGCAGGGGGGCAAATCGTCAGGGAATGGTGATGTTCCGTAATTTCCAAGGTGATAGGAGCTGTCTGCATTGGGATAAATTGATAAAGGTCGCTCAGAAGGGATGAGGGATGAACTGAAACTAAATCCTTGTCCCCGTCATCAACTCTACTATCTCATCCACCTATACCCTGTCTTTGCTCAATCTCTCCCGGCATTGCTTAATCTGGGCATGATTTTTTTTGAAAGGGGCGCTCAGCGACCTTTCAAAAAAAATCATACATGAAATCAGCAACACCTCTCTCCCTGCCTATTTGACATTCGCCTATTTGCCATTTGGCAGAAGTCTGGACGTGTCGTTTATTTTTTTGGAAACATAACTTCCGATTCATCCCACTGCTACGCAGAAGCAAGCTATGTCCCTTATCCCTTATCTTTTTACATGCTGACTCACCACCGTAAACCTGTTTGCTTTTCGCTGATGGCGTTGGATATGCCGCTGTGGTCGGTTGTGGATTCGGCAGCCACTATTTATGAAAAAGAGCCGGGTCGGTTTCATGTGCTGTTTACTGAGCCTTTGGTGCAGGGACGGTTGGAGGGCGAGGCGATCGCCCCCGATACTGCCCCATCGCGGCTGCTGTGGCTAGAAGTTTCCCCTTATCGCGTCATTATGACGATGCAGGGCAGCATGACACAACCGGGCAGTGGCAAGGTTAGCTATCGGCATTTCTGGGAGCAGGGCGTGTTTGGGGTGAGTCGCTACTGGTTTCAGCAGGACGAGTTGGGCATGGGCGACCAAATGCGCCTGCGAAACTACACCCGCAGCCTGACCCTAACGGCTAATCCATTGCCTCAAACTTTGCGGGTAGAGTATGAACTGTGGGCGGCACAGGTTCAGTTGGGACACTATATCTTAAATTTAGAGATACATTAGATAGGGCGATCGCAGCGGGTTGTAAGCGGGGTTTTGTCCCAATTTCAGCACTCTGCCTGCCCTGATTCTTCTATCTTGATACTCATGGACTTTACCGCTGCCCTACCAACGTTTGTTGTCACGCTGCGCGAGGGCGTTGAAGCGGCACTCGTCGTAGGAATTGTTTTAGCGTATTTGAATCAAGCGGGTCAGTCTCGCCTCAATCCGTGGGTTTATAGCGGCATTGGGGTAGGAATTGCGACCAGTGGTTTGGTGGGGGTGGTATTTAGTCAAGTATTGGGCTGGTTAGGGCAGTCGGATGCCAGCTACGCTCCGGTGCTAAAGCAACTGCTGGAGGCAGTCTTTGGGCTGGTGGCGATCGCCCTGCTCAGTTGGATGCTGGTGTGGATGACCCGACAGGCGCGATCGCTCAAGTCTGAGGTCGAAGGCACAATTACGGCCACATTGCAGCAAGACAATGCCGGGTGGGGCGTGTTTTGGCTGATCGCGATCGCTGTGCTGCGAGAAGGGTTTGAGACGGTGTTATTTCTAGCCGCCAAATTTCAGCAAGGCTGGATGCCCGCATTTGGAGCGGTGGCAGGTCTAGTCGGGGCTGTGATTGTTGGGTTTTTGCTGTTTCGGTTGGGCATCAAAATTAATCTGCGCCGCTTCTTTCAGGTGATGGGCGTGCTACTGCTACTGATTGTGTCGGGGCTGGTGATTTCGATGCTGCGCCATGTAGACGGGGCGATCGCCGCGTTGATTCAGGTCAACCCAGAGTACGCTAACCTGTGTTCTATGACTCAGCCGTCCTGTGTGCTGGGGCCACTGGTATGGGATGCTAGCCAGGTTTTACCCGACAACCAGTTCCCCGGAATTTTGCTCAAAGCTCTCTTTGGCTACACCCAGAAACTTTATCTGGTGCAGGCGATCGCCTATCTCCTGTTTCTCGGCACGGTTGGCGGAATTTATCTAAGCAGTATTACAACGTGGAAACTACCAGGAGTAAAGATAAATAAGTCGCCTGTGTGAGTTATAGCCGTAGCCATGATTAATAGGACGCCTCCCTGTCGTTCCCGCGCAGGCGGGAATCCATCTGCTCGACAGGTGCGGGGGTGGATTCCCGTTTCTACGGGAATGACGCTGGCATGTCCTAACCTTCGTGGCGATGGCTATAGTTCCCGACTTCGCCCAGAACCAACTCACCTCGGTAGTCCTAAACTTATAAGGATTTTCAGATGGGCGGGCTTCGCCCGCCCATCTGAAAATCCTTACCTCAATACCACTACCCTCACCTCGACCTAACTTCTACAACATAAACCGCAGCAGCATACTGGCAATTCCCCCCACTACGCTGAGGAAGTTGCCACCGCCGCCGCCGCCGCGCATGGCTCGCTGGGTCTCTTCATCGGCTTCTAGAACCTGATTGACCCCCACCACAAATTGGGCAGCGGCCTGGTGTCCCGACTGGTTGAGCTGAGATAAGTAAAGTTTTTCTGCCTGCTCTCCATCGGCGATCGCCCCTGCTTCATCACCCAAATGAAAGCGACCAATCCCGCGTGCCAACAACGCTTGGGCAAAGTCAGGCTTGAGAGCGAGAGATTGGTTGAAGTAGGCGATCGCCCCTTCAAAGTTGCCCCGGTCGAGTTCTGACAGCCCCCACAAATATAAATCTTGGGCGGCGATCACCCCGTCTGGGATGCCAATTGCGCCGCGCAGATTTGCGCCCACCAAGTTTGCTCCAGTCAAGTCCACACCGACCAAATAGGCCTCGCGCAGGTCAGCGCCACTCAGGTTTGCGCCGCGCAGGTCAGCCCCGCTCAAGTTGGCACTCGACAGCACGGCTCCCATTAAATTGGTGCCTTGCAGGTTAGCTCTAGACAAATTTGCCCGGTTCAAATTGGCCAAGCTGAGATCGGCTCCGGTTAGGTCTACACCTGACAGATTAGAGAAAACCAGCCCCGCACGAGTCAGGTCGCACTGCTGGCACTGACGGCTAGACATTAACCGCTGAATGTGTTCCAGATTCTCGGCGCGGGCAGGGGTCACAACTGCCAATGTTGCCAGCAAGGTTAGAGCAGGAAAAATCCTGAGTTTCATCGGGCACCTCAAAAAGGTCGGGCTGTCCAAAAGTCTACTGAGAAATCAAGCAAGTGGCACAGTTTTTTTTAAGTTCGCTGGGTTCACATAGGCCAATACCTAACAGTAATTTACCCACTGCAAGGATTAAATCAAGCCTTTCAAGTTTTAGAAATGCGATCGCCATTCCTCGAACTTTGGCGGCGATCGTGTTTGCTGAGAATGTCAAGCGCCTTGTCAAGATCTCTGGTTTTAATGCCGCGTCTCGCAATTTTACGGTCGCACTCTGCACATTAGTTCTCTAGACTGGAAAAGGCTTGGAGTGAATATCTTCTGTGTCCATTGAGTTGAACTAGTCAAAATGCGCCATGACCCCCTAATAGGGTTTTAAACCAAGTCCACGTTGAGAACTGTAGTTTTAGCCCTCACCCCCAGCCCCTCTCCCAAAGGGCGAGGGGAGCCGGAAAAGCTTTCAAAGTCCCTCTCTCCAGGGAGAGGGCTTAAAGCCTTCGGCATATATGAAAAGG
>JBBQFG010000116.1:0-16148 GCA_038321765.1 Elainellales cyanobacterium | reverse complement strand
CCGGTCAATGCAGACCCCCAGCGTCCGCACAAAGTCTTCTAACCGAGTATTTAGCCCCGTCTCAGGATTCACCCGCCCGTGCGAAAACCCACTGCCCATGTGAATGTCGGAAAGATGGAGAATTTTAACCATGCGCCGCCTCAATTGCCAAAACACGTTCCAGAACACTCATACTATAGCCGCTGCTATTGTAGTCGCTGTCAGTCTGCTCACTCTCCCCAAGTGCCTTTACAAAAATATACGGACTAACTAGATATTCCTACGCCATTCCAGGGGTAACTAAATAAAAGTGCGTCGCTATTGTTCTGGGATGGATGCTAATTTCATATCCGCAGCAGTGAGCGATTCCACTAGTTTGTTAACCGGGAACTCTCTCTAATGAGGCTAAGGAAATAGCTATATGAACAGCATATTAATGCAAACTGTTGGGCAGGCAGACGGTCGCTACTTCACCGATGCTGAACTCAGGCCGCTGAAGCAATACGCTCAGACTTATGCGACGCGACTGCAAGTCTATTCAATTTTGAGTGAGAAAAGTGATGCATTTGTCCTCAAAGCTCTGCGTAAGTTTGCCGTTACAGAGGCACAGGTGATTCAGCAGCATGGCGAGAAATGTAAGCGCGACATGGATTATGTGATGCAGGTACTGGCGCTCAGCCTGTTGAAAGATGATGAACAGACATTTCGCGAACAGCTAGTGCTGTGGATGCAGAACATTATGGCCGCATTGCACAAAGAACAGCAGTCGGCTCGGGCATACCTGCTGTTGCAGCAGGTGATAGCCGAACAGATGCCTGCCGACTGTGCCAAGCTGGTCAATGTCTATTTGGATGAATTCATTTTGGCGCTCAAAGCTGGCGGTCAGTAGCATCTTGCAATAGCCACAGCCCGGTATAGGTCATGCCCGAATTGTCGGGCTGCACGAGTAAAAAATGCAGCCCTTGACTCAGACTCTGCCGTTCCCGAAACGTTTTAGCTGCTTGGGTTACTTCCAAATCGTCAAAGGTGGTTAGCACCCAGCGATCGCACAACCCAGCTTCTAAAATTAGCCCATCGGGGCTGCCGGGAATGTAGTGCAACCAAGCAGGGCGCATCTGACGCAACCATTGCGCCAGTCGCATGGACTGACGACCGCCATCAATGACCATGCCCGGAATCATAGTTGTAGAGGCGATCGCTTGGTTTACGGGCAGTAAGTCAGACGGCATGTCGTAAATGGGGATGGGGCGATCGCGAAACGCAGGTTCCAAATCAGCGGCGGCGATCGCCGCAAACCGCCACTGGTCTCCCCATAGTGCTTGCGGTATCGGCGTTGGCGGTGGTGAGTCAAGGGCGATCGCCGCATAGGGTTGACCGGTATAGCCCGCCATCGTAGGATACTTGGCCGCCCGGAGTTGCAAAATCTGCTTTAGCGCTGAAGTGCGGCGCGTAGATTCCACTGTTATACCCAGTGTTTGCCCTGCTATTTCTATCAAACCAAGCGACTGTGGCCGAAATACCTGAATTTTTTCTGGTAAGCCGTCTACTGCTAGCTGCTGTAACTGGTCAATCAGCCACGCCGAGTTCACCTGCGCTTGAGGACACATCGCACAGGCATTAAATTCACCTGTCACATCACACACCACCAATTCCCACAGGTCGTTGCCCGTCTCGTCTCGTAGCGGACGACGATAAAAATCTACTTGCCAAAGCGTCATACAACCAGCGGTAAGGGATCAGCAAACAAAAATCATCCCGGTGTCATTCCCGCGCAGGCGGGAATCCATGATAAGCCTTCTGCTTGAGCCGGTATCTTATTTCAACGCAGTTCCCTAAGGTTTGAACCAGTCCAGACATCGCTCATGCGGCTTGTAAAGACGCGATTAATCGCGTCTTTACGACAGATCGCGTCTTTACGACAGATCGCGTCTTTACAGAAAGCTTATCCCAATCTGATTTTACTCGTTTGGCAACGGCTACAAATAAAGCCTCACTGTTAACAGTGAGGCTGACAACCCGATCCTGGTTAATTAGGTGTGAGGACGGGCATAACGGCTTGGCACCTGCCTTGCAGATTAAATCTGCAAGGCAGGTGCCAAAGATTAGAAGCTAAAGGTCATCCGCACGGTTCCGATAAATGTGTCGCTGTTGTCATTGTCATTAAACGGATCGGCAATGTAGATCAAGCTTGGCGTGACAGCAATGTTGTCGCTTAGAAGATAGCGGTAGAAAACTTCTCCCAAAAACGCTGTGTCAGTTGTTTGCCCGTCCAGTTCACGAGTGTAAGGCAACACACCACCCAAGATTCCAAGCAAGTTGCCCTCGCCACCCAAATCGGGGAAAGCCAGCGTCCCTTGATAGCTCCAAACGTCATAGTCTGCACCAGAGCCAATGCCGCTGACATCGACCAAAGCTCCACCACCGCCGATTTGAACGCTATCGTCAAACAGCTTGAAGTTGAATTGAACCCCGTAGGTGTTGGCAATCTGTGGGCCAGCAACGCTGTAAAGATCAGCATCAAAATCAGCAGCAACAGAGTAGGCATTGACATAGGTTAAAGCTACATCAACCAGGTCGCTCGTAAACGTGAGCTGACCGATCGCACTGTAGTCTCCGTTAAACAGACCGTTTTTGCTGTCAGGATTTCCAGGATTATCTGCAACATATCCCCCGGAAAGGTTGATACCAAAATTATCTCGATCAACCAAGTCGTAGGATACGCCAAACGCAGCCCCACTGCCCGCAAATCCTGTTTCATACTGCCGTGGATCGGCAAATTCAGAAATTGCACCCGAATCTGAACTGGCTCCCAGCGGATATGTAACAGCCGGAACTAGGTCATCCACGTCTACGCCTTCTGCACCAAGCCAAAACCCAAGGCGATCGCCCACTTTGAAGCGGTAGTACAGGTCATCTATCTGAACATTATTGCCGCTGTTTCCGCTTGCCTGGAACCCAATTGGATCACTGTCAAACTCAGAAATATTTCTGGCCTGTAGACGTGCTCTCAACAAGTCAGTGCCATTGAAGCTCGTGTCAAAGTTGAGACGAACTCGGTAGCCGAAAAAGATCTGACTGTCGGGGTCTATCCCTTCTCCGTTGTTGTCATCGTCGTTGTCGTCTTCAAACGGGTTTGTATCCAGGTCATCGTCTTCATCAATTACGCCAGACACCAGAAACTGAGTCCGACCAACCAACCGGGTCGTTGTAGAAAACTGGTTTTCTTGCAGGTCTGTAACGGCAGCTTCCAGAGCATCTACACGACCCTTCAAGGTGGCCAATTCAGCGGCAAATTCCTGTTGCAGGGCTTCAATCCGTGCCAAGGCATCGGGGTCAAGGCTGCTTAGGCGACCAGTCAGCGCGTCTAAGCACGATGCTAGACCAGCGGCAAATTCATACCGGGTCATGGCACGAGAGCCTTTGAAGGTGCCGTCAGGGTAACCTTCGAGACAGTCCAAGCCACCCTCTGCTTCAGAATTCGCCAAAAAGGATAGTGCTTCGAATGCCCAATCATCCGGGCTGACGTCGGATAACTCAGAAACCGAGGTCACCTGACTAATGGGGCCTCCGCTAACTGTGCCCGTTGTATATCGGTCGATTTGCTCCAGCGAGACCGGATCGGGCGTAGAAGTAAGCGGTGCTAGCGGCGCACTGGGATCTGAACTGGCTGCTGGTTCTACTGCTAAGGTGACTGGTGAACTTGGTAGTGAATCTACTACTGCATTTGCTGTGGGAGCAGACTGTTCAATCAGCAGTGAAGACTCGTTTACGTCCTCCGCAGCTAGTAGCGGTGATCCAGGAAACAATACAACGCTCAACGCGGCTGGCATAACCAGCAAGGACTTCAAAAAAACATTACAATGCATACGCTCAAACTCCTCCACCCAAAAAAGTAAGTTGGCAATCTAAAGCAGTCGTGAATGCACAACCAAGAACGGTGTGACTCAAGACGACCTGCGATTTGAATTTTTAGAAAGCTCTTGCAACTAACGAATCTAGAAGCGTTATGCTGCCGACTGTCCGAAACACCAGTCAAGAGCTACCGTATCAAGCGTGGCTGAGAGCCAAATTAAGAAAAAAACAAGAGTAGATTAAATTGTCGCTAAGGCTTTAGATAGGCTCGTTTATGCTTGCGGTGCTTGCAACTAGACTGATCGCGGAACAGGGTTTAGTCGCGATCGCCTCAAGTACAGCAACCAAAGAGACCAGCACGGTCACGCTAGACCCTGTGAAATCAGAAATCGTAGCTCACGTCTCCAAAACAGTCAGGTAAGGCTTCGCAGAATATTGAGCCTATTGAAGGAAATTGCTACAGTGGGGGCTAATCTAAGCCCCGTTACTTGCCATGACCCGTGATGAGCTGCTGCAACTAATTGACCAGGCCGCTAAGGAAGGTTGGGAAAAGCTGGATCTGGCGGGTCACGAGCTAGAAGAACTGCCACCGCAGATTGGCAAACTGACCCAGCTTAAAACCCTCATTCTAGGGAAGCTCAACACAGGAAATAGACTGAGCACACTGCCTAGAGAAATTGGCCAACTGACGAATCTGCAAGAGTTATATCTCAGCTCCAATTCCCTGAATATATTGCCTGCTGAGATCGGCCAACTGACGAATCTGCGATCGCTCAATCTCATCGACAATTTCCTGAATATATTGCCTGCTGAGATCGGCCAACTGACAAATCTGCAATCGCTAGACCTCAGCCACAATTCCCTGAGTATGCTACCCGCCGAAATTGGGCAACTGCCAGATCTGCGATCGCTAAACTTCAGCTCCAATTCGCTGAGCACATTACCTGCTGAAATCGGCCAATTGACGAATCTGCGATCGCTAGATCTCGGCTTCAACTCCTTAAGCACACTGCCTGCCGAAATTGGCCAACTGACGCATCTGCAATCGTTACTCGCCAACAGCAATTCTCTGAGTACGCTACCCGCAGAGATTGGCCAACTAACGAATCTGCAATCGCTAGACCTTCGTGACAATTCCCTGAGTAGATTACCCACTGAAATCGGCCAACTGACAAATCTGCGATCGCTCAATCTCAGCTCCAATTCCCTCAGCATGTTGCCTGCCGAAATAGGTCAACTGACGAGTTTGCGATCGCTCTACCTCAGCAATAATTCCCTCAGCGTTTTGCCTGCTGAAATTAGGCAACTTAGCAAATTGAAGGAGTTAGACCTACGGGGTAACCCTATTTCAATTCCGCCTGAAGTGTTGGGTCCCAAAGAGCGGTATAAAGCCCCAGGGAATGTCCAGGCAATTCTCGATTTTTACTTTCAGGTGCAAGATCCCCGCGAGACAGAACCCCTCTACGAAGCCAAAGTGTTGATTGTAGGAGAACCGGGAGCAGGCAAAACGTCTTTAGCAAAGAAGATCCAGAACGAAGCCTATGAGCTGGAATCACAGGAAAAATCCACAGAAGGGATTGAGGTCATTCGCTGGAGTTTTACCCTGGCTAATGGTCAGGAATGTCGTGTTAACCTCTGGGACTTTGGTGGGCAAGAAATCTACCATGCTACCCATCAGTTTTTTCTCACCAAGCGTTCTGTCTATGCTCTGGTTGCCGATACGCGACAAGAAAACACCGATTTTTACTATTGGCTCAATGTTGTAGAACTGCTCAGCGACAATAGCCCAGTCATGATTATTAAAAACGAAAAGCAAGACCGTCAGTGTCTGGTGAACGAACGCCAGTTGCGCGGCGAGTTTAGCAGTCTAGAAAAGGTGCTGGCTACCAATTTGCAAACCAATCGGGGCTTAGCTGAAATCAAAGACATGATTCAGCGTTACGTGTTGCAGTTGCCTCACATTGGCACCCCGTTACCTAAAATTTGGGTGCGGGTTCGCGCTGCTCTAGAAAACTACGCCCAACACTGCAACTACATTAGCGACGAGACATATTTTGAGCTGTGTGAGCTAAGTGGGTTTAGCGATCGCCAAAACATGCTGCAACTTAGTAGCTATCTGCACGATTTGGGTGTCTGTCTCCACTTTCAAGACGACGACTTGTTAAAAAAGACCATCATTCTTAAACCCGCGTGGGGGACTCGTGCCGTCTACAAAGTACTAGATACACCTAAAGTAAAGGCGAACTACGGTAAATTTACCCGCGATGACTTAGCCGAAATCTGGAGCGATGTCGAGTATGCCGACATGCGTGGCGAGTTGCTAAAGCTAATGATGCGCTTTAAGCTCTGCTACGAAATCCGCAGCCAGCCCCATCACTACATTTCGCCTCAACTGCTAGGCATTGAGCAGCCCTCCTACGATTGGGATGCAGCCGATAACCTGATTCTGCGATACGACTACGAATTCATGCCCAAAGGCATTCTCACTCGATTCACAGTCGAGATGCATCGCTCGATTGAACAACCCTCTCCCGAACACTCGCTGGTCTGGAAGGAAGGCGTTATTCTTAACAACGGCAGAGCCAGAGCCGAAGTGATTGAGTACTACCACAAGGGCGAGATTCGCATTCGCGTTTCGGGTCACGATAAAAAAGCATGGCTCTCGGTCATTGACCACGAATTTGAAGACATTCATCGCTCTTACGAACGGCTTAAATACAAAACCTTAGTGCCCTGCAATTGCTCAAGTTGTAAGGGCAATCAGACTCCACATTTCTTTTCTTTAAAGGTGTTGCAAAAGTTTTTGGATGATAAACAAGACCAGATTCAGTGCCAGATGAGCTATGAGATGGTCAGAGTGCGACACCTAATTGACGACGTAAATCTTCAAAACGTAGCGCTTCAAAAGGGCGATCGCCTCAATCCCCAGTTTAAAAAAATTCCTCAACAACAACCTATGACTAGAAACCAAGTTTTTATCAGCTATAGCCATCAAGATCAAGAATGGCTGACAGAACTTCAAAAACATCTGAAACCACTCATTCGCAAACAAACAGTAGACATTTGGGATGACACCAAAATTCAAGCGGGTGCTGAATGGCGTAAAGCAATCGAAACGGCTCTGGTAACTGCCAGAGTTGCGGTGCTCATGGTCAGCCCTAACTTTTTAGCATCAGACTTTATTGCAGACAATGAGCTGCCCCCTCTTTTAGATGCAGCACAAACAGAGGGGCTGACTGTGATCTGGATACCTATCAGTTACAGCATGTATGAAGAGACCGAAATTGAGAAATACCAATCCGCTTATCCGCCTAATCAACCCTTAGATAGCCTCAGCCAATCGGCCAAAAATCAAGCTTGGGTCAATATTTGCAAGAAAATCAAAGCGGCAGCAAACCCATAGCCAGTCAAGATATAGCGGTAGCCATGATCAATAGGATGCCTCCCTGTCATTCCCGCGCAGGCGGGAATCCATCTGCTCGATAGGTGCCAGCGTCATTCCCGCCTGCGCGGGAATGACGCTGGCATGTCCTAAGCTTTATGACTATGGCTATACATTGCCATTTGCTCTCCGTGTAAAAGTCCTGCTGGTGTTGCTGATTTCATGTATGATTTTTTTTGAAAGGGGCGCAGAGCGCCTCTTTCAAAAAAAATCATACCCAGATTAAGCAATGCCGTCCTGCTGAGCAAGGGTATTGCTCGGACTTGATGAAACTTTTTGCTCAAAAGCTTTGAAGTGTGATATTCAGTAACAGAGAAGGTTTTTGATAAATAAAAATATAGATTTAGAGATATAGCCATAGACGGATTGGTTAGGACGGGGTGCAGGGGTTCCACCCCTGGCTGGGGGCAAAGCCCCCACACCCCCTTTAATCCCAGTGTCCTAACCTTTGTGGCGACAGCTATAAGTAGGTAGGCGTAATTAAATGTAAAACCCTAAAACCATGCGGCGCGGACGGCACAGAGTTTTGGTTTTATTTGGGTTATACCAATTAAGAGAGGCAAGGCAATGAGTTGGTTAAAACTAGACATGACCAAAAAAACGCTGTTCTGGATGGAGGGTGATGATGTGTTAGATCAGGTCGTTTTAGAACCCCATAACGAGGCGAAGGAAGAATACAAACTAGAAGTGCCATTTAAATGGTTCGATGGGGAAAACGATCCGGGTGCGATGGTCGTGATCACGCCCCCTAAAACGCAGCCAGTAATATAAAAAACATCCTGATAAGTAGTTCAACCTAAATAAAAACCAAATCCTAAAACCCTGCGCCGCCCGCTGCGCTGGCGGCGTAGGGTTTTAGGATCTTATATTTACTGAAGCCCACCTACTTACTTGTGTTAGATAACGTGTGCTTGTACAGAACGGGAACACAAATCAGATCAGTCGTGTGAATCCATTTTTATGTCTCAAGAGAACCGATATGACTTGGCTTAAACTTACGTCAAAATCACTCTATCTAATGGATGGGAATCAATATTTGAACAAAGTAGATCTACAGTCCCGACCCAACCCTAACGAACGCTCAATAGAACTGCCCATTAGCTGGTTTAAAACCCCTGAACCACCTACCGGGATTGTGGTTGCGCTTAAATCTTCAGCCGAACCATCTCCTGAGCTGGAACCGTCTCCCCCATCAGCATCACTGCAAGCCGCACTGCTGCCAATCAACTTTGCAGCCGTCCCAAGCCCGTGGAAAACACCGTCCAAACCTCACCTCCCCATACTCGTTAAAGCGTTTCGAGATCAGGGCATTGTCCACGCTCATGTGTTGGCTTATGCCGCAGCGACCATTGGCCGAGAATCGAGCTGGAACCCACGCGCTGCCAACACCACCGATCGGGCTGCCAAAACAGGATTTCCCGGTGCTGGACTGGCGCAAATTACCTGGAAAGATAATTACCGTGCCGTTGGCAAAGAGACGGGCATTGATTTTGTTAGCAAGCCCGAACTGATGTTTGATCCCTACAGTGCGTTGCGTGCCAAAGCAGCTTTTTATCGGATCAACCGCATGGTGCCACTGATTCAAGCGGGTAATTATGAATCGGCAGCAGGACTTTACAATGCAGGCAATCCTCGGTTTCGTTCTAGCTACACTCGCAATGTTGCTACCGACACGTTGAAGTGGATGCCTGTGTTTAAAATGTAGTAAAAATCATTAGAGAACAAGATCCGGCCTTGATCATGCATCAAGCGATCGAGCATATTGCTGGTTCGATGAGCCTCAGGGAACTCATAACATTACCTACCATTTTGTTCTTCATCAGTTGTCCCAAAGCCAAACGCCAATACCAATACCTGATTCGCCTGAAGGAGGTAAACGAATAACTCTTCCATCAGGAAGAACAAAGTTTTCTCCAGGTTGTGCCACCGACCCATCGGGTCTAATTAAATCTACTTGCACTATCTGTCCGTCCTGGTAGACAGGACGAAACGAAAATCCATCATTCATGACAACTGTTCCGTCTTGTAATATGACAGAGCCGTTTTGATCAACCTCTCGAACAGTTAGAGGATTTTCCTCAGATGAGGAAGAAACTCGTTGTTGTTGACACAACCCCTTAAGATTAACTGTTCGACCGAAGCGATCGCGGATGTAACAGAAGGGAGTGTCTCCCGTCAGGCCAGCCAATGAAAGGGCAGTTAGAGATAGGAGTGCAAAAAAACCAGACAAAAAGATGTATTTTCGTTGCATAGCTGCCTCCAGATTTTCAACCTTTCATGCCTAAGTGGTGCAGAACTCTCAAGGTAGTCTCATGATGAGAATATAGCAGTTACTGATCTGGTGCGGTACAAATAACAAGCTGAAACCCTTGCCCTGTCTGTCTAATGTGTACCTCATGTTACGAGGAACCGCTATACACTGAAAAACACAATTAATTAGAATCAGCACTGCTCTACATCCGCTCTAGCACCTGAATGCCCAACAGTGACAAGCCTAGCTTGATGGTGCGAGCCATCAAGTCGGCCAAAACTAGGCGCGAGGTGCGCTGGGGTTCTTCGGCTGGCAAGATGGGGCAGCGATCGTAGAACTGATTGAATTTTTTGCTCAGTTCAAACAGATATTCGCAAAGACGATTTGGTAATAAATCGGCGGCGACAGCATCTAGCACTTCATCAAACTGCAACAAATATTTAGCCAGAGCTAATTCGGTTTCATCCTGGAGTAGAATCGGACAGTCGGCTCCTAGAGTGGAAAAGTCGATGCCTCCCTTACGGCTAATACCCTGCACCCGAACGTAGGCATAGAGCATATAGGGCGCAGTGTTACCCTGTAGCGCCAGCATTTTATCGTAGCTGAAGATATAGTTGCTGGTGCGGTTTTGGCTGAGATCGGCGTATTTGACGGCACCCATGCCAACGATTTGAGCCACGTTGGCAATGAATTCCTCGGTTTCAACCCGTTTTTCTTCCACCAGTCGGGTTTCCAGGTCGGCACGCGCACGGGCGATCGCCTCCACCAACAAATCTTGTAGCCGCGCTGCTTCTCCAGATCGACTCTTCAGCTTTTTGCCGTCTTCGCCCAAAATGCTGCCCAGCGGCGTGTGGACAAACTCTACGTCGTCGGTAATCCAACCCGCACGCCGCCCCACCTGAAAAATTTGAGCGAAGTGGTTAACTTGCTCTGCCCCAACCGGGTAGATTACCCGCTGCACCCGATCGACGTTTACCCGGTAGCGAATTGCCGCTAGGTCGGTCGTAGCGTAGTTGTAGCCCCCGTCCGTTTTCTGCACAATTAGCGGCAGCGGTTTGCCTTCTTTATTCGTAAATCCCTCTAAGAATACGCACTGAGCGCCACTATCTTCGACCAGCAGCCCCAGTTGCTTCAGCTCAACCAACACATCGGCTAAAAATGGATTGTAAAACGACTCGCCCCGCTCTTTGATTAAGGACGACAGACCCATTACGTCAAATAATTTACGGTTCGTCCGGTTGGATAAAGCGCAGACGATTTTCCACGCCTGAATTGTCTCTGGATCTCCGGCTTGCAATTGCACGACGGATATGCGGGCGATCGCCTGAAACGCCTCATCTCCATCGAATCGCTGTTTGGCCTGACGGTAAAAAGTTGCCAGATCAGCAAGGTCTAACGCTCCGGTAGTCAACGCAGCGGGATAGGCTTCGCGCAGGTAGGCAATCAACATGCCGAAGGGGGTGCCCCAGTCGCCAATGTGGCTGAGGCGCAGCACGTCATGTCCCAAAAACTCTAGGATGCGGGCGAGGCAGTCGCCAATAATGCAGGGGCGCAAATGCCCGACGTGCATTTCTTTGGCAATATTGGGACTGGGATAATCGACAATTACCCGCTGGGGTTGGGGCGTGGGAGCGATGCCTAGGCGCAAATCGGCTTGAATGGCTTTCAGTTGGGCTTCAATATAACTTGATTTAAACCTCAGATTGATGAAACCCGGCCCTGCTACGGTGGGCGGTTCGCACAGATCTGCGAGCTGAAGCTGCTGTACGATTTGATCGGCGATCGCCCTCGGTGCCTGCCCCAGCCGTTTTGCTAACGACATCGCTACATTGGCCTGGTAGTCGCCAAACTTTGGGTTGCTAGCTGGAACCAAAATCGGGTCAGTTCCAGCCAGGTCATCGCCAAAGGCAGCAACGAGTGCCTGGTTAAAGCGGTCTTTGAGTTGGGCAATCGTAGAGTTCATGGAAGCTAGCTAAGGTCTCTCAGTCAATCATACGCACTGCTCAGTAGTTAGGACTACCAAACATGGGTAGGAATAAAGATACAGCACTTTTTGGCATTGCTTAATCCGGCTATGAATTTTAATTTGGGAGGCGCTGGGCGCGCCTCCCAAATTAAAATTCATAGCTACAATCAGCAGCAGCTCATCAAAAAATTAAATTTATCCAAGCGCAAAGCGCTGTATCTATAGCTTTGTGTCTGCTTTGGGCAGTGGCTCACTGAGATGGGTAACCTATTGGGAGTAAGCATTGCCCCCAGCAGAGTTAGTTATGGGATATGGGTTGTATTTGTATGGAATTTTCCCTGCGCCGGGTCCGCAGGGGTTAGATCTGGTTGGGTTAGATCAGCAGCCAGTGCAGACGGCAACAGTAGATGGGTTTGTCTTTCTTTATTCTGAGACTCAACAAGAGCGATATTTGACCAGTCGCAAGCATCTTTTAGGACACGAGCGGGTGTTAGAACAGGCGATGGAGAAAGGGTTTCGGACGCTTTTACCGTTGCAGTTTGGTCTGATTATTAACGATTGGGAAACGGTGCGATCGCAGCTAATCTTGCCTCAAGGAGACCGGTTGCGACATTTGTTTGCCAAGTTAGACGGGCAGCGAGAGGTGAGTGTCAAACTATTTTGGCAGAGCGATCGCGAACTGGAAACGTTAATGCAAGAAAACGACTTGTTGCGCGCAGAACGCGATCGCCTTGAGGGCAAAACCCTCAGCATGGATGAAGTGGTGCGAATTGGACAAAGCGTTGAGCGGGCGATCGAACAACGCAAAAACGATATCATCCAAGCATTTCAGGGAACTCTAAGCCCACTAGCATCGGAAAGCATCTCTAACGATTTGCTGACCGACACTATGATTTATAACACCGCGTTCTTGATCCCCTGGGATACTGAACCAGACTTTGGGCATCAAGTAGAACAGTTAGACAAACACTTCGATGAACGTCTAAAAATCCGCTACAACAACTTCACCGCACCCTACAACTTCGCCAACCTCGACGAGCAAGAATCACACTCGTAAGGACAAAGCATTTAGCCAGCATCTCTAGAATATGACCGAGACGGATTGACCAGATGCTTCGCCCGTACCCCGATATTTAACCCTTTCAGCCTTCATAAGTAGGCGGGCGTAATTAAGCATAAAACCCTAAAAGTCTGCGCCGCCCGCGCAGCGGGCGGCGCAGACTTTTAGAATCTTGTTTTTATTTAAGTTGAACTACTTTACCTTATCCTTCTTCCTATGTTTCTCGACCTTCTCTTCGCCCCCATCATTGCTCCCATTACTGGCATGAACTGGATTGCCGGAAAAATTTTAGAGCAGGCAGAGCCGCAGCTAAATGAAAAAGAGAACCTAAAAAAACAATTACTATCGCTGCAATTAGCATTTGATATGGACGATTTGCCCGAAGCAGAGTTTGAAGAACAGGAAGAGATCTTACTGTTGGCAATTCAAGCGATGGAAGATGAAGCCCAGGCTGATTTAGACCAAGCTGAAGCAGAACAGGACGAATTTCTCACTCTTGCCTGAGCCTTATTCTTTTCTAGCTAAGTAGTTCAACCTAAATAAAAACCAAATCCTAAAACCCCGCGCAGCGGGCGGCGCGGGCGGCGCGGGGTTTTAGGGCTTTATATTTACTTAAGCCCACCTACTTAGTGTTATTGATGTCATAGTTTTTTGAAGCGTGGGCAAAGCTGACGCTTCAAAAAACTATGACGATAGGACTACCTTTTTCTGAGATCATCGGGCACGCTGACTCCCGAAAGTCCGGCGATCGCCCGCAAATTTTGACAGCGCAGCAGTTCTACAAAATCCAGTCCAAACCGATTCTCAATTTTAGCGGCGGCTTCAATAGCACTCAGCAAGCTACGGGCAGCATCGGCTTCCGCATAGCCGCGCTGTCGGGCTACTTTGATGGCTGATTCATCGGCGGCTAGCTCCATTTGAGAACTGCGCCCGTTGCGCCAAATCTGGAGTCCAGCTAGTGTAGTCAATCCTCCAGCGGCCACAATGCCGATGGCATCGCCTTGCACGACCTCTACAAAAGTTCCAACTGCTCCAACCAGCAACAACCCTCGCGATAAATCAAACTGGAACCATCGTGGTGCGTTGAGCCAGCATACGGTTCGCAGCAACAGCATGTCTCGTTGCGATCGAGTTAGTTCTTCCCATAGGTCAAAGTTAAGGTATACCGGACGGCTTTGCTCCCACGGCAAGGGTAGTCGAGCGTCGATTACCTTCTCCTGAACTGGTCTGTCGATTAATTTGACGTACATACGCCCAGAGGCAGGCATCAGTTCAGCGAGATGTCGAATTTCGTCGTCGGGGTTCATGGGAGGAGTAAAAAGTAGAGAACGCGGTTTAAGAGATAGGTTGGAGCGTTTCCGAGCACATTTTCTGAGAGGCAATTTAAGAGCGTTATCAAAAAACAGCGCCTCTGATACTTGTTCCTTAAACTATCTTTTACCAAAGATATGTAACCAGGATGGTAGGATGCAACGCACCCTATTGTGTGCTACTGACTTTTCTAGTGTCTAAACCCCATTTGGGTAGTTCTAAATTGGTAAGGATTTTTTGATGGGCAGGCGAAGCCCCCCCATCAAAAAATCCTTACCAATTTAGAACTACCCCCCATTTGTAAATTATGAGTGAAAATTATGAGTGAATTAGTAGTCGTAAGTTTTGATGATAAGTTCAAAGCTGAGCAAGCTCTATTAAATCTGCTAAAGCTGGAGCAGACAAACTTGGCCAGTTTGGAAGATGCGGTTGTGGTGGTTAAGAACTCTGAGGGTAAGGTGCGTGTCAAGGCCTATCACGATTTGCTTGAACCTGTGCCAGAGCTAGAAAATGACCTCTGGGGTGGCGTTATTAGTGCCATTGTGTTTCATCGTACGATTAAAATTAACCAAGGTATTTTTGACGTAGATTTTCTCACCAGTATCGAAGCATCTCTAACGCCCAATGCTTCAGCGCTATTTGTTGTAGTGTCTAACGATACGTCAGAAGCGGTGGTTGGTGAGCTGTCTAAGGTCAGTGGAACCCTATTGAGAACTCCTTTGCCCACAGTGGCCCACCAACAATTAAACGATGCGGTGAGAGGGGCTTATCCGTAAATGACCAGCCTGAATTGATATTTATTGTTGAATGGTGCGCTCGGCGCACCATTCAACAATAAACTTCTTGTGTGAATGCTTTTTCGTGAGCGTGAGTCGTTTTCCAGCTTCGCCGGAAAACGACTCACGCAAGAGGTTTAGTAAACAACGTATTTGAAAAACGTATTTAGAATTATGATCCGGGTGTGAATGTAAATGAGAATGGCCTTACAGTTCCCTGACGATTGGCTGTCCATCTTTAATTTCGCCAATCAAAACCAGATCTGTTAGCCCGACAAACAGGCCGTTTTCTAACACACCGGGAATATTGTTGATGGTTTTTTCTAACTCGGCGGGGTTAGCAATGCTTGCAAAGGTGACATCCAGCACCATATTTCCCTGGTCGGTAATCACAGGCCCGTCTTTTTTCACGCCCATTCGCAGTTCGGGTTTGCCACCCAGTTTCTCTAGCGCGCGTGTGACGGGCGCTACGGCTAGCGGTAAAACTTCGACAGGTAAAGGGAAGGTAGATCCCAACTGGTCAACTAGCTTGGTGCTGTCTACTACCACAATAAAGTAGTCTGCTAAAGCATCCACAATTTTCTCACGGGTATGGGCAGCACCGCCGCCTTTGATCAAATTTTTGGCTGGATCGACTTCATCGGCTCCGTCGATTGCCAGGTCAATTTTATCGACATCATCTAGAGTTACGAGAGGAATCCCATACTGCTTAGCCAGCACGGAGGCCTGGAAAGAGGTGGGTACTCCTTTAATATCTTTTAGCTCACCCGATTTGAGGCGATCGCCCAAATGCTGAATGGCATAAGCAGTAGTGGAGCCTGTCCCCAGCCCCACGACAGTACCCGACTGCACGCGCTGAGCTGCTGCAATCCCGACTTGCTGCTTCATCACCTTAATGGGATCTACCTCTGCACTCATAGCCATTTTCCTTATAGATGATAGATGTATCAACTAGCTGATTGACTGACAAAATTTGTTAGTCAGATCCCCGAAAGCCCTCACCCTAGCCCTCTCCCGATGGGAGAGGGAACCGGAAGGGTAGATCAACTCCCCTCGCCCTCTGGGAGAGGGGTTGGGGGTGAGGGCTATAGACTTTTGTCAGTCAACCAGACCAACTAGACTTCCTGGATGCCTTTTGGAGAGCATGATCTTCCACTTTAGTTGTGAAAAGTTGTAAAGACCATGCCAGAAATCTTACTCTACAGGCTACCACTTCAGGGTCTAGTAGATTGGATGTGCGGGGCACTCTCGGCAATTCTCGTGCGACGGTGTTAAGACCGTCGCCCCAGCTTTCCACCTTCATGAGCACTAGTTCAGACGTTGCTCCCCAAGGTCTATCTCCCAGATTGACCCTGGGGCAGTGTCAACAGCAGCTTCAATTCTCAGCTAAGGATTGCAAATTAATTAACCTGTAATCTTTTTTTGGAAGTGGGGGGGGGGGCGGGGGCCGGGGCTGGGCTGTGGTGGGGTGTGTTTCTTGTTGGGGGGGGGGGGGGGGTGGGAACGCAAGG
>JBBQFG010000115.1:0-16160 GCA_038321765.1 Elainellales cyanobacterium | reverse complement strand
GCAAACACTGGTTGACCTGGATGAATTCCGACGCTTTCGTCACGTTGTCAGAAGCAACTATGCCTACAATCTCAAAGCTGACTTGGTCATTGAGCTGTCGGAGAAGTTGTCTAGCTGTAGTCAACATTTGATTCAAGATATAGCGGTTCCTCTTAACATGAGGTACACGTTGGACAGACAGGGCAAGGGTTTCAGCTTGTTATTCGTACCGCACCAGATCGGTAACCGCTATATCCGAACGTTTACCAATGCGATCGCTGAGATTCCGTGAGTTCAGGAGTAGGGGCGATCGCTTGGATTGAGAATGGGCGATCGCTGGGTGGGGGAAATTGAGGGCGATCGCTTATGTCGAGAGTGGGCGAACCGAAGCCGAGTCAGCCCATGCTACCAAATGAAGAGAAGCTGTCTACAAATAATTCATTGCAATTGTTCCGCCCATAGGCTCAGTGGATAGCGTCAGTGTCGCATCATCGGGAAAGGCAGAAGCCAGGCGACACAAGCAGAGCAAATGCTCGTACCATTAAAGAAACATACTCACCTCCTGAGCAGCCATGACCCCAAAATTAACCAGGCACCAGGATACTCCTGTAAATTTATATGAGCGGGATTACTGTCAATGGCTGGAACAGACGGCTCTCTCCCTCCGTAAACAGGCGTTTGACCAACTCGACCTGGAAAATTTAATCGAAGAAATAGAAGATATGGGGCGGAGCGAAAAGCGTGCAATTGAGAGTAATCTGAGAGTTACACTCTTGCATTTGTTAAAGTGGCAGTATCAACCTCAGCAACGTTCTGGAAGCTGGAGAGGCTCAATTGCAGAGCATCGCATCCGCATCCGCAAAGCACTTCAAGATAGCCCCAGCCTGAAGAATTATCTACCAAAAGTTTTTTCTGAAACCTATCAAGACGCGATTAAGATTGCCAGTCTAGAAACAGATCTCGAACCAGAAACCTTTCCTACGCCTTGCCAATGGACGCTGCAACAGGTATTAGATGAAGAGTGGCTGCCCGATTAAACAATGAAAACTTTGGACAGAAGCGCGATTGGGTGAAAATTGAAGGAAGAGTCGCGATCCACGCTATCCTGATCGAACAAGAAGCTCATGATTGATTCTCAGAAAACCCTCTGGTTTAACGGCGATCGTACTCGCTTTTTTCTTGTTCCCAACGATCAAAAATTGCCCTCCGGTGACTTTATCCTGCGGCGAGGCGCAAGTCACCAAAAGCAGGTAGATGAGCTTGCCCTCCAGCACTACGAGGTCACCCGCGATACAGCCCGCGGATTATCTCGATTCCCAAGCCGAACATGTTCTCGATGAAGCCAAGAGTTCTGTACTGAATTTTCTCGAACAATTCAAGTTACCTGCGCCGCCACCAGAACCCTCTCCCCCCGACCCCGCAATCCTGGAAAAACTCGCCACAGGGATTGAGGAACTCACAGAGGCGATTTCTGGACAGTTGCGAGCCAAAGCGGAGGAAGTGCGAAATGAATCAGCATCTGCCCCTGTTAACCATGCCGATGAAACCAGTTGCGATTAATCACTAATGTACAAAGATACTTGCAAGCGGGTGATGGGACTCGAACCCACGACATTCAGCTTGGGAAGCTGACGTTCTACCACTGAACTACACCCGCGATCGCACATTTGTGCTTCTTACAATAGCATTGTGGAGTAACTGTAGGGAAATTGACAAGATGGCCAATGACGACAAAGAAAAAAACCACATTGAGAACTGATTAAACCCTCACTCTACATACAGCGCTTTGCGCTTGGATAAAACCAGACTTTTCATCAAAAGTCTGTACCTCATATCACTTGAAAAGTGCTGTATGTGTGATCAAGGGGATTACTATTTGTGATCAAACAGATCATTACTTTTGTTCTAGCTCACACATCTCCAATTCTCAGTTACGCTACGGTATCAATAAGATGGATTTGGAGGGTTGAACTGGGAATCCTTTAAGTTAAGGTAGCTGACCCTTTCAGTTCTTGATTTTCTCTGCGTTTCAACTCCGTTCACCCTCAAAGAACCCGGCGAATGCGGCTAAGTCTATACAGAAATTAGTGCCTCTCCTCCCAACTGTTAGCGAGTTTTCAGCATGTTTAACGCCACTGAACTTCTAATTTCCGACTTTGTGACCAAGCTTAAAGAAGGCTATCGGCGCACCTACGGAGGCCTAAAATCCGACTACGAAGACATTATTGGTTGGATTGGGTCAATGGCGCTGGAAAATATTGCCAATAGCGATGCGCTTTACCATAACGTTGAGCACACCATTTTAGTCACCCTGGTGGGACAAGAAATCTTGCGTGGTAAGCACATTCGGGAAGGGGGTGTGTCGTGTGAAGATTGGCTCCACTTCATTATCTCGCTGGTGTGCCACGACATTGGTTACGTTAAGGGCGTTTGTCGACTTGATACCGATGATTGGTATTCCACGGGGCAGGATGGAGAAAGAATTAACTTACTGCCTGGTTCGTCTGATGCTGGTCTTACGCCATATCACGTTGATCGAGCTAAGTTATTTGTTGATGAACGATTTGGCAGCAACAAGCTAATTGATGCTGAGTTAGTCAAGCGCAATATTGAGCTAACCCGGTTTCCAGTTCCTCGTGATGACGATCACCAAGACACGACCAATTATCCTGGCTTAGTCCGAGCCGCAGATTTGATCGGACAGCTTAGCGATCCCCGCTACCTCAAGAAAATTGGGGCGCTGTACTACGAGTTTGAAGAAACTGGGGTAAATAAAGCTTTGGGCTACCGCCACCCTGGTGACCTGCGAAAGAACTACCCCAAATTTTATTGGCATGGCGTATTCCCCTATGTTAAGGATGGGCTGCACTATCTATCGCTGACGCAGCAGGGGCAACAGATTATTGCCAATCTGTATTCCAATGTGTTTGTAGTGGAACATGAACCTGATGAAGAACCAGCAGTCCACAACAGCTAGACTAGAGCAACTAGCCCATAACTGCTGATCAATATCAGTGGTATTACCCTTCGTTTGGTACGTCAGGCTGATCGGACTGTTTGGTTTTAGGCCAAACTCGCCAGCCAATGCGGATAACGACTGCTAGTAGCCCTATCACGGTGATGGCAGCGATCCCCGGCAACGCGATCGCCAAAATCGACAGCAACACTGCCCCAACTACTTCCAAAATTGCAACCAAGAAATTGGCCAATCCTCCCGTAAATGTGGTGGTCAGCAGGCGCGAGAATCCCGTTAATCCCCGCATTGCCCCTGCTACTCCGCCCCCTGCCAAAATGGCTAGACTCCATTTCAGAAATGGATCAAGATCTGTAGCAAATGCAGCGGTCAAAACCGTTCCCGCCACAATGGATGCAGGCAGCGCTACCACATCTAACGCCGCGTCCAACCAGGGGATAAAGTATGCCAGCACTTCAACCGCTACAGCAAACCCCAATGTTTCCAGAGCAGGCAGAGAATTGACCCATTGAATATCGGGCGATACCGGAAAGTGCCCAAACAAAGCAGCCAAACTCAAGATTAAAAATGGCATGAGCAGCCGAAAGCCTGCTGCTGCGCTCAGCCCAATGCCGACACAAATATCAATCAGGGTATCTAAACTCATGCCAGTGGTTCCAAGTCGGGAGTCTACGCTTTTTTAGGCTTTATGTGGCTTGTCGCCTACGTTTAACGTACCGCCTATTTTTAATATGAGCCATACCACCAGGGTGCGATCGCCCTCTCCAGTAATGGAATTTGCATCGCGCTTCATCAAGTTCGATCCATATTGACTCTAGAGGTATCGACTGGCTCCCAAAAACGGGGAGGGGCGCTTCACAAAGCGCCCCTCCAGAAATGATTGGTAGTGGTATTGATGTAATGATTTTTTGAAGCGCGGGTTTTGCCCGCGCTTCAAAAAATCATTACCAATTTAGGACTACCAAATGATTAAACACCCGGTAACTTAATACTCTTCGAACAGCATGTCAAACGTGTTGGGACTGGGAGTTTTAAGGGGCAGGGTCAGCAGTGGAGGTTGGGCTGAGTCAGCAATAGGGATGCCACGCAGGTGTTGAACGGTGGATTCCATGTGGGTAATTTGGGTTTCTAGTGCGGCAAGGCGATCGCTAATTTGTTCGCGACGTTCATCCATGCTCTCTAGTTCGGCCTGTAGGCGCTTTTTTTCGACTACTAGCTTGTAGATATCCAAAAAGGCCGCCGCTTCAGTTTGTGGGCGAGGCATGGTGCTAATTTTTGGCCGATTGCTGATCCGGTTGGAAAGGCGACGCATAGAGGGTACTCCAAGACTTGGGGACTACAGTCCTCAGTGTTCCCGGAAGGAGTGCCTTTGAGACAAGAAGTCACGTTTTGTATTCTGGTGTCTATGACTACAGTTCTAGAGGCGGGCTAAACAAAAAAATGGTAGTGGTATTGATGTACGGATTTTTTGATGGGCGGGCGAATCCCGCCCATCAAAAAATCCGTACCAATTTAGGACTACCAAAAAATCAAAGCACAAAAAAGCATAGGCCATCCGCGTGGTTACACCAGCATGAAACCTCGAATCATTGTCTGCGGGTTGGGTCGCACCGGGTACAAAATTTTTTGTTTGCTGAAGCAGCAGGGAGCGCTGGTCACGGGAGTTGATCAGCGATCGCCTTCTGAAATGAATGGTGACAATCTTGTTATAGGAGACTTGCGCGCGGCAAAAACTCTCTTAGAAGCGGGGATCAAAGAGGCTCACACGCTGGTGCTAGCTGCTGGCGACGATGCCCTCAATTTGGCTGTGTTAACCCAGGCGCGGGTGCTTAACCCCAAGGTTCGCATTATCAACCGTCTGTTTAACGCTAGCTTGGGCGATCGCCTCGACCATGTTCTGCCCGATCATGTCAGCATGAGCGTGGCGGCGCTGGCTGCTCCTGTTTTTGCATTTTCTGCCATGGGCAATCGCGCCATCGGTCAGGTGCGCTTATTTGAACAACTGTGGCCGATTCAGGAAGAAGTCGTAGACGAAACCCATCCGTGGTTGGGGCGCAAGCTCAGCGATTTGTGGGATGACCGCAGTCGAATGCTGATCTATTACTTGCCTGAAAATAGCCGGATGGATTTGATCTCGGCTGTGATGAATGATCAAGAGTTGCAGTGGGGCGATCGCCTCATTATGGCAACTAAGCCCCAAGTCCGTGTAGCTCATCGCACCTTGGTTGAACGGTCAATGGGCTGGATGAATCATATCCGTCAGTTTCAGGAGCATGTGCGCCCGACTGTGATTGTAATGCTACTGTTACTGCTCACCATTTTGGGAGCAGCGTTGCTTTATACCGGAAATGTCCGCACTGACTTTATTGATGCGCTGTATTTTTCGGTGGGCATGATTACGGGTGCAGGCGGTAACGAATCCATTGCAGAGCGATCGCCCTCCAATATCAAAATGTTCACGGTTGTGATGATGCTGTTGGGCACTGGTGTGATTGGCATCTGCTATGCCTTGCTCAATGATTTGGTGTTGGGAACACGGTTGCAGCAGCTTTGGCAAGTGGCACCTATTCCCCGGCGAAACCACTACATTGTCTGTGGGCTAGGGGGCATGGGTGTGCAAACGGTGCGCCTTCTGCAAGCGAGTGGTGGTGATTTGGTAGTGATTGAAAAAGATCCGCAGAATCGATTTTTAAATGCGCTGCGGGCGCTGAAAGTGCCTGTGATTATTGGCGATGCCAGCATTGCATCCACACTTCAAGAAGCCCGAATTGAAACTGCACGAACGTTGCTGACGGTAACAAGTGACGATGTAGCCAATTTGGAAATTGCGCTGACAGCCAAGGGGTTAGCGCCGCGTCTGTCGATGATTGTGCGGAACCAAGATCCACAATTTGCTCCCTTGGCTCAGCAGGTATTTGATTTTGAGGCGGTACTGAGTCCGGTCGATCTGGCAGCTCCGTCGTTTGCGGCGGCGGCGTTGGGGGGGCGGATTTTGGGGAATGGGCTGGCAGGTGATAGTTTGTGGGTGGCGCTGGCAACGCTAATTACACCCAGCCATCCATTTTGCGGCAGGCAGGTGCAGCACGCGGCAATGGATGCCGATTTTGTGCCGCTATATCTGGAGCGAAAGCACCATACAATGCACGGCTGGGAGTTGCTAGAAATCGAGTTGCAGCCGGATGATGTGCTGTATTTGACAATGCCTGCTAATCAATTGGAACAATTATGGCGATCGAGTCCTAATCCGCTGGCGGTACGGTTGGGGTCTTAGAGGGTGTTGGAAAAGTTTTTTAGGGTCAGAATTTATACCAACCGCCTCACCATAATACGGATCATGGCTAGGTAGATAAAGGTCTCCGAGGTTTCTGGCAATGCAGCACAGTTGAAACAATCAAAAGCCTGAATGCATCGTTTATATGAATTGTATTCATGGATTGCTTTGGGGTATTCGGGTAAGCTACGGGAATCTCCAATGAACGAGAGTCTGTCATGAATCCAGATCACATCAAACTCTCTCAATTACGATCGCTGGTTGCGGTTGCGGGCTGCGGCAACTTTGGCGAAGCGGGGCTGCGATTAGGGATTTCGCAGTCGGCGGTAAGTCATGCGATCGCTACCCTAGAAGATGAACTGGGTGTGGTGCTGTTTGCAAGAGGACGCTATGGGGCGCGTCTGACCCCGGTGGGAGAACGGATGTTAGAACATGCCCAAGCGATGCTGCAACTGCTGGATATGATGGAGCGAGAGACGAATCTGGCAAAGGGGCTACATGGCGGACAGGTGCGGGTAGCAGCGTTTCGTAGTTTTGCGACCCACATCCTACCCGAAATTATTATGGAGTTTAGTAAGAGTTATCCGGCGATTACTCTCAGCATTACCGAATGTCGCGGCGACGATGATATTGAGCAGGAATTGCGAGAGGGCAAAGTTGATATCGGGTTTACCTGTGTTCCTACTCCCGCTGAATTTGAAGTTCAGGAACTGTTTAGCGATGACTACATCGCGTTATTTCCACCTCTAGTTGAGGTGCCAGAATGCATTACCTGGGAAGATCTGAAAGCATATCCAGTGATATTCCCACCCGAAAGGGATTTTTGCTCCATCATTATGCTCGACTATTTGGCACGATTAAAGCAAAACATTACTCCTGCTTATCGCATTGCTGAAGATTCCACCATTGTCAGTATGGTGATGCGTGGTTTGGGCACAGCGATTATGGCGCGACTGGCGGCTGAGCCATTACCGGCCGCAATTCAGGCGCGATCGCTGCCCGTGCCGCTGGCGCGCATCATCAGAATTGTGACGCTCGAAGGGGCACTGCACCCTCCGGGAGTCTATGCGTTTCTCGATGTGATCAAATCCACGTTGCAGCGCAAGCATTTCCCCACTCTCAAACAACTCAGGGTGCCTGTCCATTTTGATTGTGATTGTGAGGTGGCTGAAACCTAAGGCGTTTTCCGAAAAAGAGCATACCGTTTTTTAGAGGAGGAGTTATGGCTGAAGCTATAACTCAAAACTCAAAACTCAAAACTCCCTCATTCCCTTCTGTGTCGTTGTCGCTGCTGGGTCAGGATGCTGACGACTTCGCCGGGATTGGCACCGGGTAGGGGGCGGCTCCAATCGTTGGGGTTGGCAAAGCCGCGTGCATGCAGTTCGTGGATGGTTTCGCGTACCCAAATGGGGGTGCTAATGATGAGGATGCGCTGTTGTTCTCGTTCGGGGGCAAGGGGGGTGATATAGAGGGGCAGCAGTAGCGGTTGGTTTTTTTCTGTGTCATCCATCCCGGTTACATCGGTCAAAAAGTTGCGGGCGAACTGACGAGTCAGCGCTGGCGCGAGCTGACGAGTCAGCGCTGGCGCGAGCGCCAGCATGGAGCACAGGGCGAAAAACCCAGCCGCGCTACCCGCTTCGACACTGTTTGCAACACGTAGCGGATGTGGCGTTGCTGACTGCTGGAATAAAGCCATTCGAGCAGTCAGCAACGCCTAGCAGATGTCAGGGTTTCTCTCTGAAGTGGGCAGGAGGTGGCAGCGTCAGATTGTAGTGAACCGCTAGCATTCTTAACCCTACAATGGCGGCAAAGCCAAGGGAGCCTGCGATCGCCTCATCTAGTTTGAGGTACAGCCCCAAAATATAGACACAGCATCCCAAAAATGAACAGGTGACATATAGGGTGGACTGCACAAACACCGTCGGCAGTTGCAGCAACACAATATCGCGCAGAACGCCGCCAAATACGCCTGTCATGATGCCAAATAAGGTGGCGGTGAAGAAGGGAACGCGGTAGGCTAGGGCAAACGTGGTGCCTGAAATGCTAAACAGCGCCAATCCGACGGCATCAACTAGGTCATACAGCCTGTAGACTGGGGCTTTTAGAGGAGTTAACGGTTGCCGCAAATGGGTGGCGTAGAGAAACACAATCGATAAGCCCAAAATGGCGATCGAGAATTCCTCATGACTCACCCAAAACATAGGGCGACGGTCTAGCAACACGTCTCGGATGGTACCGCCGCCAAAGGCACTAATGAGCGCAACAGCATAGGTGCCTACTAAATCCATCTTTCGTTTTTCGGCAGCCATCATGCCCGACAGGGCGGAAAACCCAACGGCAGACGCTTCTACAAAATATTGCAATGCAGCTAGCTTTTCGAGCTGATTGGCGATCGCGTCCAGGGTCATAATTCACCTTCTCTGTAAAGGGAAGCACTAACGATGGCGATCGTGGGCAGGTGAAGCAAAAAAGCTGTTTGTTGATCCCTTACCAACTGGGATCAACAAACAGACTAATCGTTAATGACGGCTGCCCTGGCGGCACCCCGCTAATGCAAGCACACAGCGAATCGCTTCCTTCAATGTCCACTTCACAGGCATGGCAAGATCCCATTAGGCAGCCCGTGGGGATGGATACTCCAGCCCGCTCAGCGACCTGCAACAGCGGTTCACCCACATCTGCCTGAACGACTACATCATCGGGCAAAAAACGAATCTCTATACTCATGACGCAATCACTATAGTTCGCTAGTCCTAAACCTATACTGCTTTACCCGTAATGCGATAGTGGTATTGATGTAAGGATTTTTTGATGGACGGGCAAAGCCCGTCCATCAAAAAATCCTTACCAATTTTAGGACTACCCCCGTAATGCTTTTTGGAAGTTCCGGCAAATCTGCGCCTCAAAAAACTTCACATCAATACCACGATGTAATGGATCAACAAATTGAACGATTGAGGAATTGCCGCCACCCGCAGAGCTGCCGCCACCCGCAGAGCTAATTGATTACTTTTTCAAGTATGGGTCTAACACGGACAAATCTAGATACGACTCCACCACATCTGCTAAAGAATCGAGCATCGCTTCTCGCTGTTCGCGATAGTTTGAAATGCCCGTCGGTAGCGAGGTCAGTCCGCGCTGTTGACGCAGACGGTTTAGCCATGCCCGTCTCCAGGCTCCGTTGTCGAACAGCCCATGCAAATAGGTACCCCAAATCGATTGGGTAGAGTCCACTAAGCCCAAGTTGCGATCGTCAAATAGGGGATTGTAGGTTGCGCCGCTGGCTTCCAGATCATTTTCGGCCAAGTGGCTGCGCCCCTGATGAATTTCATAGCCCAAAACAGGTAGCCCAGACTGGGGAAAGTTGGAGGTAACTTGCCGCTGACGTGCCACTTTTTGCCCTGTGATCACAGTCTTAATCGGTAACAAGCCCAATCCTTTGTAGCGTCCTTCTTGGCCTTCTACGCCTTCGGGGTCAGCCAGCATTGTGCCCATCATTTGAAACCCACCACACACCCCTAATACAGTGCCGCCAGCGTTAGCGTAATTTTGGATTTCTTCTGCCAAGCCGCTGCGCTGAAGGGCAACCAAGTCAGCAATGGTAGTTTTAGATCCTGGTAAAATCACCGCATCGGGATAACCCAACGAGTCTTTAAGCCCGACATAGCGAATGTTGACGGTGGGTTCTGACTCAAGCGGATCAAAGTCGGTGAAGTTAGAGATCCGAGGCATTCGAATTACGGCAATGTTGATGTCGTGATTGGAACTGCCGGAGGGGCGATCGAGCAGCGAGAGTGAATCTTCGGCAGGAAAGGTGTTGTCAAACCAGGGAATTACCCCAATTACAGGGATGCCCGTTTTTTCTTGAAGCCAGTCAATACCAGGTTGTAGAATCGATCGCTGCCCACGAAACTTGTTAATCACAATGCCGCGCACCAGTGCTCGTTCGTCTGGCTCTAGCAGGTCTAACGTGCCTACAATATGGGCAAACACGCCGCCCCGTTCAATATCGGCAATCAGTAAGGTGGATGCATTCAAATGCTTGGCGACCCGCATGTTAGTCAGGTCACGCTCTTTTAAGTTCACTTCTACTGGACTACCTGCCCCTTCACAGACAACCAGGTCAAACTCATCGCCTAATCGATTGAGTGACTCTTCGATCGCCTGCCAACCCTGCTCAAAATATTCACTGTAGTAGTTTGCCGCGTTGACTCTGCCAACGGCTCGCCCTTTCAAGATGACCTGGGAGGTCATATCGCCCTGGGGTTTGAGCAAAATAGGGTTCATCTCGACCCGAGGCGCGATCCCCGCTGCCCAAGCTTGCACGGCCTGAGCGTGCCCGATTTCTCCCCCGTTAGCCGTAACGTAGGCGTTAAGCGCCATATTTTGCCCCTTAAACGGGGACACGCGCCAACCGCGTCGGCTTAAAATTCGACATAGCGCAGCGGTTAGAAGTGACTTTCCTGTGTGAGAGGCTGTACCCACAACCATGATGGCTTTCATTCAATACCTCCAAGATGTTTTGGGCAACCCAGAGAGCCAGTAGCTTTAGGTGCCGTTTGAGCGTTAGTTGCCCTAATGTAACCAACCAGGCAAACGCACCCAGCGAGCGATCGCATTGTAGAAGAGATCTAGAACTGAAGGAGCTGGCAATCGTCCCTGAGTTTCCCAATGCTGTACAAGTTGCCGTCCCAAGGGCGTGAGCCGAAAACTATCGGTTAATCCCTGACCATCTACTTCTCGCCGCAGAATACCCACTTGGATTAACCACAACAAGTCAGTTTCGGCGCTTAACTCTGATTGTTCTTGGCGAGTGTACTGATGCTCTACGCCAGCAGACCCGGCGATCGCCCGCAGAGAAACCCCTTCTACCCGCATGGTGGTGTATAGCAGCAACTGAAATGGGGCACAGCAGGCGGCTCGTTCTGCTCGCTTCAAGGCTAGCGGTGTGTAGGGAAGAGGCGATCGCCCCTCAGGGTTAGACGATAGATCTGGCTGGCGCTGGGAAGCAGTCATTATAAATTGGGGAAACTAGCAGAGCTAAAAATATTGAGACGTAAAAATACGTCAGAGCGCGATATAGCTAAACAACAAGCTAAATACTTCAGGATTCGCTTATATTTTCGTCTATCTTAGTCCTCACGTGTGGCCTGGAGTGAAAATACGCAGTTATCTTTTGATGGCCGGCTGTACTTAGAATAGGGCTTTCCAACTGGATAGGATACTGATTATAGTCTGTCAGGATGTCGCTATCGGCTGATACCAGGGCTTTCCAAGCCTCTGTTGCCGTCGATCGGGTGCAATCTGTAGGCTGAAGTCTATAGTTTACGTCTAGTTCGCTGGCGTAAGGCCTGAGTCGAGCTATGGCAGGCTGCTTTTGGCAGCTTAGGGATTTAACCGTTGCCGAGCAATGAGCAAATTTCTCACGTTTTTTAGTTGACATAAGCATACTTGGTTAAGTATCCTAGTAAAGGTTTGACACCTATGCGCCCCCATCGTCTAGAGGCCTAGGACACCTCCCTTTCACGGAGGCGACGGGGATTCGAATTCCCCTGGGGGTATGTGTTACACCCTCTAGCTTGCTAGATAGTTCAAAAATTCTAAACCTATAAAACCTATGTAGGGGTTACTGAGTTAAATCGCAGTAACCCCTATATTTTTTTAACTATTCTCAACGTCCTTTGTCCCAATTTATCGCCATACTCATAAAGCTTAGGACTAAAGCTTAGGACATGCCAGCGTCATTCCCGTGCAGGCGGGAATCCACCCCCGCACCTCCTATCGATCAGATGGATTCCCGCCTGCGCGGGAATGACAGGGAGGCGTCCTATTGATCATGGCTACCGCTATAGAACCCATTTGACATCTAATTAGAATTGAGATTTAGGGCGATTTTTGGGCAGTAGGGGCGAAGCATTTGCACTCAAATTGACGCTGCGTTGCCAGAATATTGATGCAAATGCTTCGCCCCTACAGAATATTCGCGATCACTGGAAAGATGTCAAATGAGTTCTATAACTCCCAATTTAATAATGTGCGATCGCCCCAGTTTGAAACTTGTCTGGACGCTATGGGGGATGGAGCTTCTCCCAGCTAATTAATTCAGAAATTCGGAGATTTGTTAATGTAAACTTGTGTTAAGTAGTTCAACCTCAATAAAAACCAAATCCTAAAACCCTGCGCTGCCCGCGCAGCGGGCAGCGCAGGGTTTTAGGATTTTATACTTAACTTAAGCCCACCTACTTAACTGAGTTTGTCTAACAATCCATTTTTTGGCATTGTTTAATCTGGGTATGATTTTTTTTTGAAAGGTTCGCTGAGGGCACCTTTCAAAAAAAATATACGTGAAATCAGCAACACCCATTTTTTTAGAGGTTATTTGAGTTGACTGTGGCTCCCTTTATTTCCAAGGTATTTCGTCTGACTGCTGCGATCGCTATCTCAGTTTGTCTCATCACGTTGTTTATGTTTCCTGGATTACCCGCCCAAGCCCTAGGCGGTGAGCAGCCTGTCTTAAATCAGCCTGCTCCTGACTTTACGCTACCTACGAATGTTGGTGACGGCGATATTTCGCTATCGGATTATCGAGGCAAGTGGGTCGTTGTCTACTTTTACCCCAAAGATTTTACATCGGGCTGTACGCTAGAGGCGCGTCGGTTTCAGCAGGATATGCCTAAGTATTTAGAACGTAATGCAGCGATTTTGGGAATCAGTGTGGATGATGTGAAATCTCATGCAGAATTTTGTGATTCTGAAGGGCTACGATTCCCGTTGCTAGCTGATGCAGATGGTGCAATCAGTAAGGCCTATGGGTCTTGGTTAGGAATCATGTCGCTGCGCCACACCTATCTTGTAGACCCGGATGGCATCTTGCGAGAGCGATTTTTGGGTGTGAATCCCGCCGTTCATAGTGCAGAAGTCCTCATGCGTTTAGATGAATTACAGCGGGTGGGCTAATCGTCTGACCTGATCTGTCATCGGATCTTGGGACGGCATATATTGGGACGGCATACCGTTGGATGCTATGGCTTGAGTTCGGGTTTTGCTGTGCCATGCTTCACTCCGGCGATGGTTTAGGAAAATCCGGCTTGAGAAACTCTGGTCTTGCTTGTTGAGTTTGAGACAGTTGTGTTTCCAGAGCTAACCAATCTTGCTCTCGAATGGTACGAATAGTGTGGTCTAAGTCTTGACGATAGAGTTCTAAACAGCGCAACAGTTCTAGTTGGTTGTATCGAGCCATCATGACACCGAGTTCGGGGTTGCCGCCACCGACTCGGCTAGTATCGCGAAACCCAGAGCTGGCTAGACTTTTGGCCAGTTCCAGCACGTTTTGATCGGGTTCGTTGGTGCAGGCCGTGAGCAAATTGGCGCTGAGCAAGACGGGTAAGTGAGAAACCCAGGCGACTGCTCGATCATGGTCGGCAGGCGTACATTGATAAAGGTGGCTTTGTAGCGATCGCACCAGCTCTGACACAGTTTCTAATGCATGGGGTGGAGTAGACGCAATCGGGGTGAGCACATAGGGATTGCCTGCGAAGAGTTTGGGTTGGGCGGCATCTAAGCCGCTCTCAGCAGTGCCCGCCATCGGATGTCCGCCTACAAAGTTGACCCAGCGCGGGGCAATCGACTTGACTACAGGCTGTTTGACAGATCCTACATCTGTCAAAATGGCGTGGGTCGATAGGTGGGGTAACAGTTGATCAACGGTAACGTCCATTGCCCCTAACGGCGTACACAGGAAGATTACATCTGCGGCAGCCATCAGTGCCAAATCGAGGCTGGCATCGGCAACGATCCCCTGGGCGATCGCCTGCCGACAGGTTGATGCCTGCCGACTAGTTCCCAGAACGGTATGTCCCAATGCCTGTAAGTCAATGGCTAGCGACCCTCCGATCAGCCCTAAGCCCACAATGCCAATATTCATTTGTCTTTTCCTCGATGGTCTTCCCCTGATTATTTAGTATCTTCACAACTATGTTCCATAGAGGATACGTTCTCTATTCATGGTGTAGGCGGAACGGTTGGGGCAATCTTAACAGGAGTTTTTGCGACCAAGGCCGTTAATGAGTTTGGTGATGATGGCTTGCTGTTTGGCAATCCTATTCAACTATGGGAGCAAATTGTAGGGGTTGTAGCCACCTATATTTTTACGGTTAGCCGTCCGCTAGCCAACTTTGGTAGGGCTGTCGCGCTAAGGCTGCGTTAAAGTAGCGAGGATCGTAGGAGACTTCGCGGCCTACCCAGTCAGGCAATTGCAGCGGTTGGTCTGGATCGGTCAGCTCTACTTCAGCGATAATTAATCCTGCGTTGTCGCCCCAGAACTCATCAACCTCCCAAATCAGATCGTCGTGGGGAATCTTGTACCGGGTTTTTTCGATCAAAGGGCGATCGCACATTTCCAGCAATTCTTCAGCGTCGCTTAGCGGAATTTCGTACTCAAACTCGCGCCGAGAGATGCCCTGAGTCGCTCCTTTAATCGTTAAGTAGCCGCGATCGCCAGCCCGACGCACGCGCACTGTTTTTCCCCGGCTCGACAGGATATAGCCCTGACGATAGGACACTCCGCTGCCCAGCGATCGCCAGCCGTCGCTCTGCACCAAAAACTTGCGCTCAATTTCAATGGCCATCCCTCATTTCTCCCCCTCATTTCTCTTAGGTAGTCCTTCCCTCATTTCTCTTAGGTAGTCCTAACTTGGTAAGGATTTTTTGATGGGCGGACGAAGCCCGCCCATCAAAAAATCCTTACATCAATACCACTACCTTCTCTTAAAACTGATGTTGAGTGACATCATGCGCCACTCGACATGCGCCACTCAATATCAGTCTTGTTTAGATTGCCTTGAACTCTAACCGACAAGCCGTTATTCTGCCTTCTGGCCTCGAACACGGCTAGCTTGCTGTTGCTGCATATAGAGAAATGCCTGTACTTCGGCGCGACTAGGCTGAGCGGCGATCGCTCCTGCTCTGGTTGCCGTCAAACCACCTACGGCACTGGCATACAGCACCATATCACGGGCTGTCTGAGGGTCGCTGAGGGCATGGATGCCTCGCTCGCACAGTTGGTGCAAAAAGCCTGCCACAAACGAATCTCCTGCGCCTGTTGTATCTTCTACTTCAATGGGGAACGCCGGAACTCTACCCTCATTTTCGTTTAAGCAGTAAGCGCAGCCCTTGTCGCCATCGGTAATTAGCACTCCTTCTAGCGTGCCTACCCGGTGGGCAATAACGACAGGATCACGGGTTTCAAACAGCCATTCAGCCTCTTCTGCCGACAGTTTGAGAAAATCAACCCGTTTAATTAAATCGTGGATGGGGGTCTTAGCGGCTTCGGGATCTGTCCAAAATACGGGTCGCCAGTTTACGTCCACCACAATTTTGACGAAATGCTGTTCGGCCAGTTCTAAAGCGCGGGCGATCGCCACCGCTGCATCCGCATAGGCCAGTTCTAGAGTGCCCAGCACCAAAAAATCGGCATTGACAAATAGCTCGCTTGGTAGGCCATCCGCCTGCAACCGCGTGTCGGCAAACTCTGCCGTATCGCGATGGCCAAACCCCGCAAAGTGGCGATCGCCCTCTGCCGTACGCACTACATATACCCCTCGCGTAGGAGCGGTATCGTGCCGCTGAATACCAGTTCCGTCTACTCCAGTATCGTGCAATAGCTGCACCAAGGCATCGCCATCCGCATCTGTTCCAACACAGCCAACAAACCCGGCTGGTGTACCCAGCTTGACCAAAGCACAGGCTACATTGGCAGGCGCACCGCCGGGATACGCCGTCCAAGACATCACTTGCTCTAGCGGTTTTCCTGGCTCATCCGACAAGTAATCTAACAACACTTCGCCTAAACAGAGAACACGAGGAATAGTCATGAATAGGGATGGGGATTATGGGGACAGAGTTTAGGAATAACATCCTGGCTTAAAGCCAGCAGTT
>JBBQFG010000114.1:0-16354 GCA_038321765.1 Elainellales cyanobacterium | reverse complement strand
GACTCAGGAGAAGACAGCAAAAGGGGGCACTCATGCCAAGCGGCTCAAGGCAGGGTGGAATGATCACTACCTCACTAAGGTTTTGTCTCAGACCTCTGCACCTGCTCGCAAATTGTGAAGAAACGTATGCGTAAGCCCTGGTGATTCCCGGTATTGTTGGCGTGTGCTGTTCAGAATAGAGATAAAATCCATGATTAGATTGACGGAATTGAATTTACAGTAAGAGGCCTGGTTGACTGACAAATCTCTTGAACACCTGCTGCACCGCCAGGAAATCAATTTCCTGGCTCATCGCTAAAGTCCTCTAAAGAGGACTAGATCAGGGTCTGAGTCTATTTCAATAGACTTTCACGATTAGCCCAAAATTTACTTTAGGGCGGGTTGACAATGGAGCAATGAGACTTTCAGGGCTTTTGTCAGTCAACCAGGTAAGAGGCTTATTAAAGTTTCCTTCAATAAATACCTATAGCGGTTACCGATCTGGTGCGGTACGAATAACAAGCTGAAACCCTTGCCCTGTCTGTCCAACGTGTACCTCATGTTAAGAGGAACCGCTATAACGCTAAACTTTTATAGAAGGAAACTCAGTCGCCCTAATGCTCGGCTGAGGTCTATTTAGACTAACAAGTATTGCTGAAGCAGGGCTGAGGATTGACTGAGGATTTTAGAGGATGTTTGGAAATACGGAGAAGGTCTAAAAAGAGTCAAGCAAGCCTCCGTAGCATCAGTCGAATCATCGCAATATAGATGAATGCTTCAGAGGACTCCGGTAAGCGCTCATAATCGACATTCAGCCGACGGCACCAATGTAACCAACCGTAGATACGCTCCACAACCTAGCGCTTGGGTAAAAGGACAAATCCTTTGGCTGTTTGTGGACGCAGAACGGTTTCGAGGATCAAACAGAAGGTGTCCATGATCCAACGGAGGAAGTCCTCACCGGAGAACCCACCATCGACCCAAATGCGAACGAGCTGAGGCAACCTCTGGCGCTCTTGATGCACTTGTTGGAGCAATTGCTTGGCCCCTTCGCGCTCTGGAGTGCTGGCCGCCACGACTTTAACCGTAATCAGCAGGCCGAAGGTATCGACCAGAGTGAAGCGTTTGCGGCCTTTGGTCTTTTTAGCTGCGTCATAGCCGACCGCTTGGTTCACCATGACAGCAGTCAGCACACTTTGAGAATCGAGGCTGCCCGCACTAGGGCTAGGGTCACGCCCCTCTGCCACTCTCACCCACTGCATCAGGTGGTCATGGATATGCTTCCACCTGCCGTCGTTGCGCCATTTACGGAAGTAGTAATAGACCGTTGAGGGCGGCGGGTACTGACTGGGCAGCAGTCGCCTTTCTTGGATGCCCATAGGGCCATAGCACAACCTGTGACCAGCACGTAGAGGATGGCTTACACCACCGACATCAGGCTGACGCTGCGAGGTCTGCCCGTGTTGGCAGCGGGGGACAATAGGGATTCAAACAACTCAAATTGTTCAAGCGTGAGTTCGCTGGCATAGGCTAGAGTCATGGCTTCCTGGAGGGCTTGTTTGTTCTTCATATTCAGCCTAATCCTCAGGAAGCCTTCCTATCTACTGGTGCTATTTGCTACTTTCCAAACATCCTCTAAGGTGTAACTCTGCTCTTGCGCTAAAAGGACTTGAATACCCTTATCACGGCAGATACTAGAAAGAATTTGGCTCAGTGCTACTTTCCTTGCCACCTCTTCCATTGCCTCTTGCTGATTGGCCGTTAAAGGTAAAGACTGAGATTTCAGCTCTTTTAAAATCTGTTCAAAAGATCCTTTGTAATCATTAAAAACAGGTTCCTCCACTAACTCAACCAAAAACTTTTCAAATCCTACACAAGCCAAACCATAAATTGCCAACTTGGTAAAAGCTGCCTCTGGCTTCACTCCTCTCTTTCGATCTGATTGGCCATTACTAAAATATCCTCCGTGAGTATCAATTTTGCCGCTGAAATAGTCGATTGTTAGAGATACATAATCTCCAAAAGTCAACGCCTGCTTTCGTTGTGCATGACTGACCAATCCTACGGTCTTTTCCTGCCCCTTGTGGTTCAAATATTTTTCGGTATAGTCGGTGCAATCAAAGAAAGTAAAAAATTCGCCAATTGGTTTTTGAAAAGGTGCTAAAGCAATGTCCCCCTGTCGTTTAGACATAGGAACTTGAGCTTGAATATACAAATAATCTAATGGATATGTTTTATCAGGAAGAGGAATCTCTCGTCCATCTTGGAGATTAACCAATCTTCCATTATTGCGTTGTCGTGCCATGATGCCATAGCTTTCCGACAGCAGAGTAGCCCCCTCTGGCAAGCTGTCTTGGGTAGCTGTTACACCAGTCCTCTTTTGTTTTACTGAGTTTCTGAGCGTTACGTTACCCAGTCGATATCCCCCAGCTTGCGTACCCGAAGGGTAGCTAAAGTAATTTGCCGCCGTAGAAGCCAGCCTTAACGCCATATCTCCTTCATTACTAAATAGATAGGCTTCTTCAAATCGACGCAAAGACGATTGCAGAAAATTGGCTCGGCCAGAAATGATAGTTTCTGATGGGATATCAGGTGAAACCAGAACCAATCGCCCCAGCGAAAACACGTGGCCAATGGAACGCGATGGGTTCTTTTCTGGATGATCTGCATCTATCGAGCCAACCGAATTAGAATCAAAGACGTCGGATAGAATCCGCACGGTATTGGTAACCACAAAGCCACCCATGCTATGCCCAATGAATGACAGCTTAATACGTTTGTTGTTCCAAGAGTCTTCTTTGGCAGAGCGAGTTTCACCAGAGCTGATGTTAAGCAGAGTGTTATCAATCTGTCGAATTAATTCGACCAGATCTGCAACGCCAAAATTAGTAGCGCGATAAGCATCTCGAAAATAAGCTATCAATCTAAATATGAGAATTGTAAGGATAGGAGCAAGCGCCACTAAAGACAGAAGAGTTAGGGTTAAAAAAATAATTAGAAAAATGACTGAATTTGAAGCTTGCAACGTAACCATTACAATGCTTGCTACTGAACAGACCATGCCTCCAATGAATCCAATAGTTCCCCAACGAGATACTTTACCTAAAATAACGGGCAAAGCTTTCTTAGCCGATTGACGCTTATTTCGAAATGAACTCCCTGCTTCTTCTACTTCTGAGGAATCAGGAACAATTTGCTCAGAAGGCCAGCGATAGCCAATTAAAAGCAACCCCTTAGAGCGACTTTTGCTGTAATGAGTAGCAAGATGGTGATAAATACTTTCAAACCATTTTTTGACCCCTGTCTTGCTGGTGTTGTAACCATGAATCACAATTAGAATTTCTGCATCACCTTTGTGCTGGTTCAAATATTGAGAGATTTCATCAATTAATTCTTGCGGGTCAGAGATATCAGTAGCTTGTTGATCTTCAACGTTAATTGGGGCAGTACTGGCAACAAAATACGCCAGGAACGGCGAATCATCTTGGCTGAGTTTTTGAGTTTCGTCTAGGCTAAGCTTTTGAATCGATAGGATGGGGGCAGTCATGGCAAGGTATCCTTTGTTACAGATAAAATAGACCTCTTGCGCGAATCGTTTCCCAGCTTCGCCGGGAAACGATTCGCGCCCTCAAAAAAGCATTCATGCAGGAGGTGTAATGAATATAAAGTAGATATGCGCTTCAATACTTTAAATTCAAAACTTGTACTATTGAGTGACGTTTTATTTCATATTTCCAGCCTAGTTTATTATTGGGTGGTGGTATTGAGATGGTGCGTCATACCTCTCACCCACACAACTTCGTCTCTAAAATCAGCAAGGTCATTAATTAATTTTATATTTAGGTACTGTTAAGCCAGTTCTTAGAACCTGTTCAACTTGCTGTGACGTAATGATAGAGACGATTTGTTTATCGAGTTTGACGCTCAGCAAAAAGACCTATGAATAAGAAACTAGCGCTAGCGATCGCCTTTCTACTCACTTTGGTGATAGCGATCGTATCAACCACTGCCGTCGCAGTACCTGAAGGAATAGCAGAGGCAAGAGCTTTACTGACAACAGCAGCACAAGAATCCGGTCGGCCAATCTATTCTGAAAGCACAGCGGTTAAGTTCAAGCCAAGTGACAATGTGTATGTCAAGAGTACCCTGGCGGTCAATTTCACTCCAGGCAGCGCAACGGCTACTCTACCGCTTTATCGAGGGCTTTCGCCGAGAGGTGAGTCGGTCTATTACATCCTTACAGAGGCATCTGACTTCAACGTTGCTAAAGAACTGGGTATTAACTTCTCGCCCAAAATGAAGAAGGCGATCGGGTCATCTGGAGTGCAAACTGTCACCTTGAACAGAGGAGTAATTCAGTTTGCTGGCGACGTGGACTTCTCACCCCAGTACCAGGTCGAGCCGGGTTCTCCCAATCCGTTTCCTCCTAGCGTAGCTGTACCAGGGGCGATCGCAGACGCACAATGGTCGTCCATCATTGTTATGCCTAGCAATGTTGTGCTTAATGCCCAACTTGTACAAAACGCATCGGGTAGCCATGATCGTCTGACAGCCGTAGATCTCCAGAATCGGACTGCAACTCTATCCATCCTAGATGGATTTCAGGGAGGGAGGCAGTATTTCTACCATCTTGTAACCGATGTATCAGCAGAGGTGCCATCGGTGCTGGAAAAGGGAGTGTTTGCCCCTCGGCTTGCGAATATTCCTGAATTTGGCAAGTCAACGCCCTCCGAATCTTCGGCGTTGTTGGGGTTCTCGCCTGTTTTAAACGGGATTAGTGATACCCAAACGGGTCAGCACCAGGGCTTTATTGCCTCACTCGTCAACAACGGAATTGACCCAATCAACGTCTTTCCCTACCCACCCTCAAATGATGATCCCTCGGATTCAAATAACTACAGTCCGTTTTGGGATGCTCACGTCAGTATGTGGACAGATGCCGCAATAGAATCGAACAAGGTGCGGAGAATCACCTCCTTTGAAGACCTGAAGGGGCTTGTGGAGGCAGGACTGGTTACCAGTGCGGTGATCAATCCTGAAGGAGCTGGCAACCCGTGGCTGTTTGGGTTGCGACCCACACAGGCCATCATCAACTGCCCTGTCATTGCACATCCAATTCTGCCAAATTAGGATATGTCGGGCTGGCTGATTGTAGCTACAAACTTTATTTGAGAGGCGCTGAGTGTGCCTCTCAAATAAAGGGTAGTGGTATTGAGGTAAGGATTTCTAGATGGGCAGGCAAAGCCTGCCCATCTAGAAATCCTTACTTGTTTAGGACTATCAAATAAAGTTCTATAGTCAGAAATTTGGTGTGCCTACAGCCGTGGAGCTACGCGCTCAGAGGGTGTTTTCAGTGCTTATTTGAGTGCATCGGGTGTACCAAGAGGAACAATCTGATTGGGGTTAATTTCGGGAATACCCATGTAGTAAAGTCGCTTGACATGATCGGTGCTACACATCTCCTTCACTCCGGCCATCTCATAGAGCTTGAGCAAATATTTCCACAAATTTGGATAGTCTTGCAAATGCTTCAGATTGCATTTGAACAATCCATAATACGCTAGCTCAAATCGAAACAAGGTAGGGAAGAGACACCAATCTGCTAATGTCAACATATCGCCGCAAAGATAAGGCTGATTGCTCAGCACATCTTCCCAATAGTCTAGTGCTATGAACAATTCTGTGACTGCTGATTCATAGGCTGATTGAGTCGTTGCGAATCCCGCTCGATAAACGCCGTTATTAATCGGTTGATAAATTCGATCAATTGTTTCTTCAATGGTGTTTTGCAAATCGGCAGGATAAAAGTCGATTTGGGGATATCTGGCAACATCGTTAAATTCAGAGTTCAACATCCGAATAATTTGGCGCGATTCGTTGTTCACAATCGTATTTGTGTGCTTATCCCACAAGACTGGAACCGTTACACGTCCGGTATAGGTGGGCAAAGCTTTGGTATAAATTTCATGGAGGTAATCCGCTCCAAAGACACTGTCAGGAATACAACCCTGGTAGTCAGAAAACTGCCAGCCGCGATCGCTAATCACTGGATCAACAATAGATAGTCCAATCGACTCTTCTAAGCCCTTGAGTTTCCATAGAATCGCTGTACGGTTAGCCCAGGGACATCCCAACGATACGTAAAGATGATAGCGATCGCGCTCTGCTTTGAATCCACTAGAACCATCGGCTGTAATCCAGTCGCGAAACTGGGTAGACATGCGCTGAAACTCACCGTTTTCATTATGCTCAGTCCAATCTGTTTGCCATTGTCCATTGACTAATAACCCTAATGCCACGGTTCCTCCTACTTTTATAGTTACAGCGCTTTGCGCTTAGATGATTAATCCAACAGCCCTTTGGGTTTTATATTAAACGAGGGCTGGGAATGAAAATGCAGCCATACTCAGTACATCATAGGTATAACTTGCGTGAAGTTGGCTACCCTTCGTTCCAACTCCGCTGGCACCTAGTGCGACAAACATGGGTAACAGATGCTCTGGAGAGGGATGATTGCGTTCGGCAGCAGGCGCAAGCTGACGGTAATTGACCAGTGCGTCTGTATCTCCAGCGAGCACCTTTGCAGTTAACCACTCTACAAAATCAGAGACCCATGCAGGTGGAGCCAGTTCATCAGCTTGTCGGCCTAGTTCCCAGAGGTTGTGGGTTGTGCTTCCACTGGCAAGAATGAGTACCCCTTCATCTCGCAAGGGTGCGATCGCCTGACCTAACCGCAAATGGTAAGCCGCATCTTGATGCGGCTGAATTGAGAGCTGAGTTACCGGAATATCGGCATCTGGATAAATCAGCAGCAGCGGGTTCCAAGCACCGTGGTCTAGCCCCCGATTCGGCACCACTTCACTGTCAAACCCTGCTGCTGTGAGCAGACTGTTGACCCGTTGTGCCAACTGAGGCGCACCCGGAGCCGGGTAGGTTAGTCGATAAAGTTCTGCTGGAAAACCCGTAAAGTCATAAATAGTAGGCGGTGAGGTGGCGGCACTGATCAGCGGAGCAGCCGTATTCCAATGAGCTGAAACGACAAGAATCGCCGTTGGCTTTTCGAGCTGTTGACCCAGACCCAGCAAGAACTCACGAGCAAGACTAGGCCGCAGAGGGAGATCGGGTGCACCGTGTGAAACAAAAATAGTAGGAAGTGACATACATCCCCGTTAGGTCAAACGTGTGTGGAGATTACCTTAAACATACAGCACCTTAAACAGTGCTTTAAATAGAAAATAGTGGAGGACGCGATCGCCATCCCATGTTAAATCAGGCGGGACAAATAGCTATCTTTCCGCTGTAAGAACTCCTGCAAAAGTACAGGATAATCCTCTGAAACGGCTTGTTGCACTGAAGGGCGTTGCAACAACACGTCTCGCCAAGCCCTAACCTGGGGAGTGTGCGAAAAGAATCCAAAGTCTTTATAGTTCTCAAACATTACAAAATAGCGAAAGATTGGCGCATAAACAGCATCAATCATAGAGAAAGATTCCCCTGCGAAATAAGGCGATCGCGTAAGATTCTTTTCCAACAGTTGAAAGCTGTCTATTAGCTCTTGCTGTTTTGTAGTAAAGCTAACGATATCCGGCGCGCTGTAAAACCCCGCAATTTTAGCCAAAATACTTGAACCAAACTCAATCCAGGAGCGATGTTTTGCTTTCGTCAGTGCATCCTCAGGATGTAAAGAACCGGGTGTAATTTCATCTAAATATTCGCAGATCACAGCCGATTCAAACAGCACCTCTCCTTCAACTAACAAAAGTGGCACTTTACCCAGTGGAGAGAGCTGCAAGAACCACGCTGGCTTATTCGCCAGATCAATATATTCGCGCTCATGGGGGATCTGCTTTTCTAAAAGTACGATAATCGAACGCTGCACATAGGGGCACAGTTTGTGGCTAATCAATTTGAGTTGGGGAATCTTTGCCATAGGAAGAAAACTTATCAAAAGTATTGCTGAGTACGAATGGAAGACCTCAAGGTGCGGAGTTACTGAATCGTTGCTCCACACCTTGATCTCACGGCCTGTGCCGTGAGTTGCACATGATTAAGCAGCGTAATAAAACCGCTCGTGGATTACCTTGCCGTCTTTCCAGCGCTGCACGGAGACTTGATCGTGAGTTACCTTGCCCCATTCTGCATGGGTGTAGTCCAAGAACCATTCAGAAATAATCACATCGTCACCATAGGCAACCGCTTTCATCTCGGCTCCACGAAATTCGGTGAGCTTAGAAAAGAAGTCTAGTTCGCGATCGCGATTGGCGGCTTTTCCTACTGTGGCGGGGGTTTCGTTTTCCTGCATCACGACATCATCGCCGTAGAACTTCTCGAACGCGTCCATCGCCTTACCCTGAAGCACCAAGGCTTTAATTTCCTCAAAGTTTGCTTTCAAGTCTGTTGTAGTCAAATCTGCTGTAGTCATCTTGCCTTTTCTCCTGTTGATGATGAGAGCTTATTGTGGAACGAGTGAGTACATTCAGACACTTGATTTGGCTCACTGAATTCATCATGCTTTATTCCCTTTGTTTTAAGAAGATGGCAAAGTAGAATACTACATATTCTTATTTGGAATGAATTGGAATGCTAGATCGCATTACCTGCATGAAAAGTTTTGTACGAACGGTAGAAACAGGCAGTTTCTCTGCTGTTGCCAGAGAGCTGAACACCACCCAACCCACCATCAGCAAACAAATTGCGGCTTTAGAAGAGTATTTAGACGTACAGCTACTGGTGCGATCAACCCGTAAGGTGAGCCTAACCGATGAAGGGGAGCGGTTCTACGAGCATTGTCAGCATGTGTTGGCGGCATTATCTGAGGCAGAGTCCAGTGTAGGGAGTCGTCATCAGCCTTCTGGAGTTTTACGAGTTAACTGCTCAGTTGCATTTGGACAAATACAGCTTGTTCCACGGCTCAAACGATTTCTCGATCGCTACCCCGACATTAAAGTAGATCTCACCATGTCTGATTACTTTATCGATTTAGTCGGCGAAGGGATCGATCTGGCGATTAGGATTGGTAATTTTCAGGATCAAACTCTGCTCTCACAAGCCATTGGCACTGCCCGATTTGTCGCAGTTGGAGCCGTACAGTATTTAGAGAAATTCACTGAACCCCAGGTGCCCGCAGACCTTGTGCAGCACAACTGCATTGTCTACACTCGCCAATCCACCGGAAATGAGTGGCATTTTCGGGGCACAACAGTTACCGTCAGGGGAAATTTGCAGGTCAACAATTCGACTGGTTTACGGGAAGCGGTGCTGGCAGGCATTGGGATTGGCACGTCGCCCATTTGGGCGTTTAGCAATGGTATTGAGAATAAATCGCTAAAAGTTATTCTTGAAGCATACGAACCTGAGCCTTTACCTATTCAGGTCGTCTATCGTCGAGGCCGATTTCAGCCTGCTAAAGTTAAATGTTTCATCGATTTTTTGATGGACGAATTTAAACATGATTTACCTTAATAAGTAGATAGGCTTAACTAAATATAAAACCTTAAAAGTCTGCGCTGCCCGCTGCGCGGGCGGCGCAGACTTTGAGAATCTTGTTTTTATTTAGGTTGAACTACTTAAGACATTAGATCTTTTGCGTAAAAAGATATTACATCAGGCGGTTTTTTACGACCTTAAACCCTGGTTGACTGACAAATCTCTTGAACATCTGCTGCACCGCCAGGAAATTAATTTCCTGGCTCATCGCTAAAGTCCTCTAAAGATGACTAGATTAGGGTCTGAGTCTATTTCAATAGACTTTCACGATTAGCCCAAAATTTATTTTAGGGCGGGTTGACAACGGAGCAATGAGACTTTCAGGGCTTTTGTCAGTCAATCAGCCTTAAACCTCCTAAGGCGTTAACAAAGCTTCTCTAAAACAGCTTTTAAGCAGCTCTCAGCAAGAACTTAGGCAAATCTAACTTTCCTTTAAGTGAATTCAATCAACATGAATTTGTTCATTCCTACGCTCATTGCAATATGGACTCGGATATAGTCAAAATAGGAGTAACCCATGCTAAAGAGTTTAGGCAGAATTCAAAATCCATTCATTAGAAGCCTCACTGCCGCCACCACTGTAGGTTCAATGGTTACGATGATTGCCGCGATCGCACTGGGGATAACAACTGCTAAAGACAACGCAGCGCATCGGCTAGCAGTGTATTCTGCATTGGCAGGAACAGGCTGTGGTGCAGTCTTTGGCCTACTCTGTAGAGACAAAGGAAATCGCCAACCTATAGAAGCTAAACCCGTCAAACAGCCTCAATTGGGCGATCGCGACACGTGGAAAAACTGGCGTAACTTTATTGTGATTCGTAAGGTCAAGGAGAGTGAGGAAATAACCTCATTTTATTTGAAGCCTGAAGATCAAGGAGCTATTCCAAATTTTCAGCCAGGTCAGTTTCTCACTATTAAACTAGATATTCCTGGTCAATCAAAATCTATTATTCGCACCTATTCACTCTCAGATTACACTGAGCCTTGTGAATATTATCGACTGTCAATTAAACGCGAGTCTACACCTGCTGGTTCAGATTTCATGCCAGGAATTGTCTCTAATTTCATGCATGATCACGTTCATGAAGGATTTGTCATTGCAGCAAAACCGCCCAGTGGCAAATTTGTTTTAGATGTACATAAATCATTGCCCGCAGTGTTGATCAGTAATGGTGTTGGCATTACACCAATGATCAGCATGGTAAAAGCGGCGACTCGATTAAATCCGGATCGGCCTATTTGGTTTGTACATGGTGCTAAAAATGGTCGCTTTCATGCATTTCGAGATGAAGTAAAAACACTTGCTCAACAGCACTCTAATGTGTCTATTCATTTTGCCTACAGTCGCCCTGAACATGAAGACATGGAGCACTATCACCGTATAGGCTACGTAGATTCAGAACTCATCCAATCTCTAGTTCCGCTAGAGGCTGAGTATTTTCTGTGCGGATCTTCCGCATTTATGCAGTCTTTAAGAGAAGGGCTGGAAACAGCAGGAGTTCCAAAAAGCCAAATCTTTTTCGAGGCATTCACTAATAGTTTCTCTAAAGCATCTGAAGCTCTGGCTACTAGTCTAGATGAGGGACTCGACTTGGCTGAAATTGTATTTATTGAATCAGATAAAATTGCAACTTGGCGATCGAGCGATGGTACTCTGTTGGAGCTTGCTGAGGCTAATCAGTTAGAACCTTCTTATAGCTGTCGTCAAGGCATTTGTGGTACCTGCATGTGCCAAATTCTAGAAGGCGAAGTTGAGTATCAACAAACACCAATTGCCGCAATCGATGACGGCTCTGTGCTAATTTGTATCTCTCGACCTAAAACTTCACGAGTCGTTCTAGACCTGTAGCTTCTGCTAAGAGGATGTTTTAAAAGTCTGATTGTTAGTAGCAAAACGTTTTAGATCCCCCTAAATCCCCGCGCTGGCGCGCCGCTGCGCTAGAAAAAAGGGGGACTTTGAATTCAGTTCCCCCCTTTTTATAGACGCGAAGCGGCTTCCCGAAGGGTAGGGGGCTAGGGGAATCAACAGATGCCCAAAATCACAGCAGACCACTTTTCAAACATCCTCTAAAGGTTGTAGATAAATTAAAGTCTAATGAGCCTTTAAAGATTAGCTCGCCCTCGTTCCTATTGCATACATTTCTGAAGCAGAGTTAATCTTTTAGAAGTTTAGCTCATTCTTAGTTTTCTCTCAGATTTTTCTCACTAGGACTGAGTGTCCTAGTGATACTATTGTCTCACCTCTGGATAAAGGGATGTGTCACAGGAATTTAACAGAGTTTTCTGGGCAAGAATAAATGCTTGTTTTTATACAAATTCTATTCAATCTTTACTGTAGGTTGAAGGCACAAAGGCGGGAACCCAGAGTAGTTGTCAAGACAATTTTTTGGAGGCAATTTACAGCTCACCAGATCGTTCTCTCAAACATGTCGTTTTATTGGTTCATAACAGTTGAGTTAACACTATTGCTGGAGCATATATGCAGTTAGACGGAAAGGTTGCACTCGTTACAGGTAGTAGTCAGGGAATTGGACAAGCGATCGCCATTGGTCTGGCCGAAAAGGGAGCAAATATCGTCATTAACTACCGCTCCCATCCCGAAGGAGCGGAAGAAACCTTATCAAAGGTAAAAGCAGCAGGGGGTCACTGCTACATGACCGATGGTTTTACAGTTCAAGCTGATACAGGCATGGTTGCTGATGTGCAACGGATGATTGCAGACAGCATTGCTCACTTTGGCAAGCTAGATATTTTGGTCAACAACGCCGGAATTGAAAAGAACGCCGACTTCTGGGATGTGACTGAAGCAGATTACGACGCAGTCATGAATGTAAATTTGAAGGGCGTATTTTTTGCCACTCAAGCCTTTGTTAAGCATCTATTAGAGACAAAGCAGCCTGGCAAAGTGATCAACATCAGTTCGGTTCACGAAGAATTACCTTTTCCTCACTTTGCGGCCTACTGCGCTAGTAAGGGAGGATTAAAAATGCTCACCCGAAATTTATCGGTTGAGCTGGCTCCACTAGGAATCACAATCAACAATGTCGCTCCAGGAGCGATTGAAACACCTATCAACACTAAGCTATTAAACGATCCAGAAAAACTAGATTCGTTACTGAAAAATATTCCTTTGGGACGCTTAGGGAAGCCAAGGGATGTCGCGTCGATCGTGGCATTTTTGGCCTCTGCTGAGTCAGATTATGTGACAGGTACAACCTTCTTTGTTGATGGTGGTTTGCTCTGGAACTATCAGGAGCAATAGTCAACAGCATCACTGCTTAAACATGCATCGATCGCCTATTGATGATCATCCCCCAATTTACACAGACTGCTGACTTATCAAGCGGCTATTCATAGCCCTATTTAAACATCATGACTGTGACTCCAGAAGAACTTCGATTGCAGGAAGACCGGGAACGTACTGCCTACTGGAAACGTTGGGGCCCATACCTGAGCGAGCGCCAGTGGGGAACGGTACGAGAAGATTACAGCCCCTATGGCTCAGCCTGGGATTATTTTTCTCATGACCAGTCCCGATCGCGCACGTATCGTTGGGGCGAAGATGGCATTGCTGGAATCTCGGATAGTCGTCAGCGGCTGTGCTTTGCGATCGCCCTTTGGAATGGTAACGATCCGATTCTAAAAGAGCGACTGTTTGGTTTAACGGGAACGGAAGGAAATCATGGGGAAGATGTCAAGGAATATTATTTTTATCTCGACAATACTCCTACCCATTCCTATATGAAATGCTTGTACAAATATCCGCAACAAGCCTTCCCTTACGCACAGCTAGTCGAAGAAAATCGCCGCAGAAGCAGATCTGAACCAGAATTTGAACTACTCGATACGGGAGTCTTTAATGAAAATCGCTATTTTGATGTATTTGTAGAATACGCTAAAGCATCGCCTGAAGATATTTTGATTCAGGTAACCATCGTCAATCGGGCAGCAGAAGCTCACACTCTCCACCTATTGCCAACGCTTTGGTTTCGCAATACTTGGGATTGGAATTCTGATGTTGAAGAACCGTTAATTAAAGTTGTCAGCGACACAGACTTCAGTGTGATTGAAGCGGTGCATCCCACGTTGGGAGCGCGGTGGTTGTATTGTGAAGAAGGTTCAGAGCTTCTCTTCACTAACAATGAAACCAACTACAAACAGTTATTTGGAACCAGTAATGAGTCTCCTTATGTCAAAGATGGCATCAACGATTATGTAGTGCAGGGGCAGCAGAATAGTGTCAATTCTAACCGTATTGGTACAAAATTTGCGGCTCATTATCAACTATCGTTTGCCCCTGGAGAAACGAAAACCGTTCGCCTGCGACTGAGCGATATTCCAACTGCTGCTGAACCATTTGGTGCAGAATTTGATCACCTTTTTCAAACTCGCCAACAGGAAACCGAGGAGTTTTATCGGCGGATCTGTCCCTTTGCAATGTCAGACGATGAACAGAACATTCAGCGGCAGGCGTTTGCAGGTTTGTTGTGGAGTAAGCAGTACTATCACTACGTCATTCAGGATTGGTTGAATGGCGATCCTGGACAGCCGCTACCGCCACCCGAACGCAAGACAGGACGTAACCATGAGTGGGTGAATTTGTTTAGTGAAGATATCCTATCGATGCCCGATAAATGGGAGTATCCCTGGTTTGCTGCATGGGATCTGGCATTTCATTTGATCCCGTTGGTGATGGTTGATCCAGATTTTGCTAAACTGCAACTCGATCGCCTCACCCGCGAATGGTACATGCAGCCCAACGGACAACTGCCTGCCTACGAATGGGCGTTTGGTGATGTGAATCCTCCAGTGCAGGCGTGGGCGGCGCTACGGGTTTATCAGATCGAGCAAAAGTTTTATGGACGCAGCGATCGCCAATTCCTGCAAAAGGTGTTTCACAAGCTGCTGCTTAACTTTACCTGGTGGGTGAACCGCAAAGATATGGAGGGCAAAAATGTCTTCCAGGGTGGCTTTTTGGGGCTGGATAATATTGGCGTGTTCGATCGCAGCAAAGAACTACCCACAGGTGGCTATTTGAACCAGGCAGACGGCACAAGCTGGATGGGGATGTATTGCTTGAACATGCTGGCGATCGCCCTAGAACTGGCAAAAGAAGATAACTCTTACGAAGATATTGCCAGCAAGTTTTTTGAACATTTTCTCTACATTGCCGATGCGATCGATGGTATTGGCGACTCTGAAATTGCGCTGTGGGATGAAGAGGACGGTTTCTATTACGATGCGCTGCGAATGCCGGAGGGTCAGCAGTTACCGCTGAGGGTGCGGTCGATGGTTGGGTTAATTCCCCTCTTTGCCGTCACAGTCTTAGAGCTAGACACACTAGATCGCTTTCCGGGTTTCAAGCGGCGACTGGAATGGTTCATTCGTAACCGTCCTGAGCTAAAGAAAAATGTAGCTTGCATGGAAACGCCCGGTATGGGAGCTAGACGATTGCTAGCGATCGTGTATGGCGCAAAGTTAAAACGCATCCTACAGCGAATGCTGGATGAAGACGAGTTTTTGAGTCCTCATGGCATCCGAGCCATTTCTAAATATCACCAAGAGCATCCTTATGTTTTGCAATGCAAGGGAGGCGACTATTACGTTCACTATGAACCCGCTGAATCAACAACAGGCTTATTTGGGGGCAATTCTAACTGGCGCGGCCCCATCTGGTTCCCAGTAAATTATCTGATTATTGAAGCGCTTGAGCAGTTTCATCGATACTTTGGTGACGAATTTACAGTGGAGTGCCCAACAGGTTCTGGACAAGAAATGACACTACAAGAGGTAGCGATCGCCCTATCTCATCGTTTAGTTGCTGTATTTGAGCAAGATTCTAGAGGACATCGTCCAGTCTATGGCGAGCTAGACCTGTTCCAGTCCGACCCCCACTGGCGCAATCACATTCTGTTTCATGAATACTTTCATGGTGATAACGGGGCAGGCTTGGGAGCTAGCCATCAAACCGGATGGACGGGATTAGTCGCCGCTATGATTCTTCAAAATGCTGAACATCGCACACAACAAGATCATGATGGAAACCCTTAAACAGCATTGGCCTGAATACCTAATGGAAGCCGCAGAGCTAGGACTATTCATGATCTCGGCTGGTGTGTTTACCTGTCTATTTGAGTATCCCAATTCACCTGTTCATCAAGCTATTTCTAATGCAGATCTGCGCCGATTATTCATTGGCATTGCCATGGGCTTGACGGCGATCGCCCTCATCTATTCCCCTTGGGGCAAGCAATCTGGTGCACACATCAATCCAGCAATCACCCTGACGTTCTACCGTCTTGGCAAAGTCAAGCGGCAAGATGCCTTCTTTTACGTTCTGTTTCAATGCTTGGGCGGATTAGCAGGCGTTTATTTAGTCGTATTTTTATTACGCAATATATTCACTCAACCACCAATTCACTACATCGTTACCGTGCCAGGAACGTTTGGCTGGATTGCTGCTTTATTGGGTGAGTTGAGTATTGCATTCATTATGATGACGATGGTTTTATTGACCAGCAACGATCAACAACTCAGTCGCTACACAGGGTTGTTTGCCGGATGCTTAGTTATGCTCTATGTCTTTATAGAAGCGCCCCTTTCTGGATTTGGGATGAATCCAGCTCGCAGTTTTGCCTCCGCTTTTCCCGCTCAAACCTGGACGGCATTTCCACTGTATGTGATTGCTCCTGTAGTGGGAATGGTTGTGGCCGCCGAATTGTATCAGTTACGAGTTGGGCGGCGAGCTGTCAAGTGCGCCAAGCTCAACCACGACCCTGATAAACGCTGTATTTTTCGCTGCAACTATAAACAAACAGGCGAACAGAGTAGCAGATTTGATTTGAGCGATCGCTTGTTGTAAGTAGATGGGCGTAATTAAATATAAAAC